>NZ_JRFE01000057.1 GCF_000756305.1 Myxosarcina sp. GI1 | reverse complement strand
TTTTGGCAAAAAAATACACGATTTTATACGGTCGAACTCTGTCAAAACCTTTTTGGCGATTGGATTGTCAAAAAAACCTGGGGTAGTGCTGTAAGGTTAGATTACGGTCGTTCTAACTCGGTAGTTTGTTCCGACTATCAAAGTGGATTGGAAGAGTACCAAAAACAGCAACTTCGCCGTCAAGTGCGTGGTTATGAATTTTTAAGCATTTGAGTCGCTTCTATTGAATATTTCGAGCGAGAATTTTAAAGCCATCGTAGAAGTTTTCCGATGGCACGAGTTCAAAGTTGCCAAATAGTAAAGAAATGAAAACTTGAGCTACGGATAAATCGGTCGCTCTGACAATTTGAATTAGGGTGTTAACTTGAGGATTACCTCTCAGACATTCTGCTACTTTGTCTATCCAAGCATTGATATTTTCATCGTAAGCCAGAGAACTAACCTCCGAACTTATTTTCTCTAAACTATATTTCTCTACAGCTTCAACAGCAGTTAGAGTCGAAATTGTTACTAACGATTCACGTTGGTATGCTGCCCTAACTTGAGGTTGGAGATATTTCTGTAAAAAAATAGTACTAACGCTTTGTTGGGTTAGAGAGTCTATAAATAGACTGAAGCTGCTATCTATTTTAGTATCGGCTGTAGCTATCTCTGGTTGTAAAGATGCTTCAAAGGCTGCTTCTGCTCTAACTAAAATACTCAGACTACCCTGATAGAATAGTTCGCCCGCTTGCCGTAGTTTGACTTCATCGTTCAACTTTGATGAAGCAATTAGATTAACCCGTTGGATTATGGTGCTAAAAGAATAATCCATCAAATTTACTTGCCACTAGACGGTTCGACTACTTTTATTTGGGGTATTTCTTTAGCTTTTTTGATTAAGGCTTTATCGAAAGTATAGAATGTCTTGTACCTTTGCGCCGTCGCTAAATGAAGGGCATCGCCAAAGTCCAAACCAGAATCATACCATTTTAAAGTTAGAGCGATCGCGCCCGAATCTTCTAAAAAAACTTTAGGTAATCCAAAAACCAATTTTAAACCTTTGATAATATCGACTTTTGAAAGTTTGTAAACAGATTCTAGTACCCATACAGTTTCAAGGATTACCGTATGACAAATATAAGTTTCTATTTCTTGCAATACTGAAAGAGATATTTGAGCCTGTTGAAGTTCATCTTTTACTATCGCTCTAACAACAATGTTGGTATCGATACCTATTCTTCCCATCGGCTTGCGATTTGTTCTCTAACGGCATCATTCATTTCCTCAACGGACTTGGCTTTTCCTTTGTAGGGTCGAAACTCAGTTAAGTCTTCAACGGTAGTTGCAGCAAAAGCTCGTTTTGGTTTTAACAAAACTCCCTCATCGGTGTTAACTGCAATTAGTTCTTGACCTGGAAGCCAATGGTTCATCTCTCTTATCTCTTGAGGAATTACTACCTGTCCCTTACTCGATAGTCTAGTATTCATTATCATGGCTGGTAAGATTATAGTAAGAATTATAGCTAATTTTGTTGGCATTCCGAACACTCTTTTGGATTGAGCCAATAAATTAGACCAAAACAATCTATACCGTATTCTGCTCCCAGATAATCTAGTAACTTAGATATATACGCTTCAAGCTCTGGCTGTCTGAGTCCTTGAGTGTGTTGGGGCGGCATTTGATGGGTTAGCTTGTTACCCTGATAAATTTTAAGCGCGATCGCGTGAACATACTGGTTTTCTTTGCCATATATTTCTAGTTCGGCTCGATAGGCTTCGGGTAGTATTAACTCAATCGTTTCGATACCTCTTTTCCTAACAGCATCTGAGCGGCGTTTGGCGTTTACCTGGCTCTTGTTTCTCAGCCGATAGCGTTTGACCCGACAGTTATGTTCGACGTAACATTCAGCGTTTTTTTCTTTGGCCTCATCTTCACGGCGGTAATTTTTAGCACAGTATACACATTTAGGATTAGCTTTTCTGCCCATTGATCGGGTTCAATAATATCTGTTAAGTTAAGAAATTTACCTTGTTCGATCGCTTTGAAAGAACATATTGGTTATTTTTACGATACACTTCAAGCGACTGGATTATTTATTTAGCAAAGAGAAAATCGTATGAGTACGGGTACTGTAAAGTTCTTTAATAACGAAAAAGGCTTTGGTTTTATACTTCAAGATGACGGAGGCAAAGATCTTTTTGTCCATGCCTCTGAAATTCAAGGCGAAGGCAATACTACTCTTAATGAAGGACAGAAAGTGAAATACGAAGTCGGACAAGGCAGGAAAGGACCTTGTGCGGTAAACGTTATTCCAAATTAATTTGGCTGGCGAATTAAAAAAAACTAACATCAACATGGCGATTGGGGAGGACTGGAGCGCGAGGTTGCCTCGCGCTATGAAAAATCGACAACGTACATTTTGCTCTCTGACTCTCGGTTCTATGCTTTAACAATAAATTTCTCAATCCACTCGGCAAGTTCTAATTCTGATAGCTCTCCCGCAGCTAAAGCTATCATGGTGTTTACCGTTTCTGTTGGCTCTACATCAAATTTGAAATCGTTGACTGCCAAAAACATACCGATAGCCAAAAAAGCAACACGTTTATTTCCATCATTAAAAAGATGGTTTTTAGCAAGACCATAGGCGTATGCCGCAGCTAGTCTGGCAATATTCCTTACCTTCTCGTAAGCAAAAAGATTTTGTGGACGAGCTAAAGCAGACAACAATAAACCTTCATCTCTAATGCCAGGAAGTCCGCCGAACTCTGCTAGACTCTCTCCGTGCAACAAGCGTAGTGCATTCTCATTTAGCCAAATTGGAACATTCACTCAGCTAAGGCTTTGAAAACCTCACGATTCTGCTTGATGAAAGCACGACCTCGTTCGATCTGACGAACCACTTCTGGATTATACGGAGTAATTGTGTAACCTTCAGGTGACTCAACAGCATACAAAGAATCTCCTTTCTCAAGCTTCATACTACGAAGCATTTCTACAGGAATCACTACCCCTGTAGATGAACCTACTGTCGTCAACTTAAGCGTGTACATGGGTTTCCAACTTTATTATAACGATTATTATAATAACACTAAATAATCTACTCTAAGTGCCAATTTTGAATAATAGCGTATCAATTGCGTATCAAATACAAATTGTAAAAATTGTCTTTGCTTAAAAAGCATATTTGATAGTGCTTACGTTCATTTATTGTTCGTTTTAACTTCTTATTAGGTCAATAATCGGCGGTAAGTATATATCGTATACCTTCAGCAAATATCTTATAATTAAGTTGCAGATAGTATATGATGTGGAGCTAAAATGGACGATAATAAAGTAGAAAAAACTCAGATTAGCTCTCAGGGTCGCCGAGGAGTTACCCAGGCAGTCATGCGATCGCTTAAGGCGACAATTGATGCTGCCGACAGAAAAGATTTAGAACAGTTGAGTTTTGTCTTTGAGCCTGAAGTAAACGAATCCATGCCATCAAATGATAATTCTGAACCTTTATGGTTACTTGAGTTAGAAAATCTTAAGCTGTTAAATCAGCGTCGTCAAGATTTACTAAAAGATAGTCTGACCTCAACTCAAGTGGCGGATTTAATGGGCTGGCAGCATCATAAAACCGCTAGCGATCGCCTAAAAGCTAATACACTTATTGGAGTTAAAGATCGTGGTGTGTACAAGTTTCCTCTATGGCAATTCGATCCCGAAGGAGAAGATGGAATTGTAGATGGGCTACCAGAGCTTCTATCGAGATTGAATATATCCAACTTCAGAAGAATTAACTGGCTGAGTCAGCCAATGGCGGCGTTTGACAATTTAACCCCAATTGAGGTGTTAAAAAAAGGCGACCCTAATGACATTGCCGATTTATTAATTGAAGCTGATGGAGTTGGCGTAGCTCAGTAATGGTTAGGATTTTTCTGCCGCCTCCCAATCGCGAAATCGCTCCTCAACACTACGTAATTCCTGCTGGTACGATACTCAAAAGAATCTTCGACCCTACAAGTTATGGTGCTACCGCATCTAGCTTTAGATACAATGGACCGCGCAGTAGGTTCGACCATCATAAACGTGTAAATGGAAAACCAGCCGACGATCTCAATAGAGGGATTATCTATGCTGGATACACCCTAAGCTGCTGTCTGGTTGAGATCTTCGGGGATGAAGAACTAATTACAATAAATCGGCATCAATTGGCAACTATTAAATTGACTCGAAGTATAGAGCTTTTAGATTTGCGAGGCGAAGGATGTTGGAATGCTGGATTGAACACAACTATCGCGAATAACGACCGCAGAACGCTAACCCAGGAATGGAGCAAATACTTCTATGAAACACCAGAGAAATATGGCAATATAGAGGGCATAATTTTCAGCAGTGCCAAAAATGGGGAGGATGCTTTAGCATTTTACGAGAGAGCAAAAATGCAGATAACTTCAGCCAAAATTAGCACCCAAAGTATGAAAGATAAGATTATAAGGAAAGAAATATATCTAGCTGCTAAGAAACTACATCTACCGATTCAGTTTTTGTAAACCTTTTCAGGGCAAGCTTTTTAGGCTAGATTGCCCCTGATGTCACCGTCGCTAGTTTTAGCCCCTGTAGCAGTCTGCTTAAAGCCTCGTCCTAACAAACAATAAATTATTTTCGCCTGACTTTCGTTCAAACTAAACTATGGATATTAATATTATTCCAGTAGAAAAATCAGAGCAAAAGATTATCTCTACTAGAAAATCGCTTAAAATTCAGAAAGTCGAACCTGTAGAGACTACCACACTAGAAGATATTTTTGCTCGTTTTCTGCAACTAGAAGTAGGAGATGGTGCAGCGTCCTCCGATACCATTCGTAATTACCTATCCCAAACCAAGAAGTATTTAAGCTGGTGCCGTGATAATTTACTCTCGCCCACCGAGGCGGAACCAGAAGACATTAGGGAATACCGTCAGTATTTAGTCCAGTCGGGATATGCCAACTCGACGATCGCCACCAAGCTCAACATTATTAGAATATTTTATAAAGCGGCACAAGCTCATGGGCTGATTAGCAATAATCCCGTAGCTAAAGTTAAAGCTCCCAAAGATAGAAAAGATCCTGCTGCTCGAATTACTTTTATGGAAGCAGAGGAATTGAAATACCTTCTCGACTATCTACAGTCTCAATTAGATCGGGCGAAAACGAATAAGGAAAGACTGAGTTTGTTGCGCGATCGCGCTTTAATTGGGATTATGTCATTAGAAGGTTGCAGAACGGTAGAGATGCACCAACTAAAGATAGCAGATATCGTCAGGCAGGGGATAAAAACTGGACTACAGGTAGAGGCAAAACGAGCTAGCAGAATTGTTCCACTGACTGAGAATTTGACCGCCCAGCTAGAGGAATATCTAGAATTAAGAAGAAAAGTTTTAAGACGGAAAATTAAGCCAGCAGATTATGTTTTTGTCTCTCTTAGTAACAACAATAAAGGAGGGAGATTATCCAGGCGTAGTATTCGGGAGATATGCGATCGTGCCCTGGTTGAATGTAATCTCAAACATACACCTGGTAGAACTCTTACGGCACATAGTCTGCGTCATACTGCTGGGACGCTGGCACTGAGAACTGGTTCGGACTTAAGACAAGTTCAGGATTTATTGGGTCATGCCGATCCTAGAACGACTTCAATTTATGCTCATGTAGGCGATCGCTGGGAACATAATCCAGGAGCAGATATAGAGAAAAGGCTCAATCAACAATGATTTTTACAGGCAGATTGTTTCTCAGTAAACGCTTTTTTGTTCAGTCTCGGAAACATTTCTCCAAGGAACGGGTTGCAGATTTAATTCTACAAGCCGATTGGAATATAGTTTGTCATAACCAAACATTGCTAAAAAAGTAAGTTCCAAATACCAGAGGCTTAAATAAGCAGCACCAATTTTGGTCATTGATGAAGCGTTGTAGAAAAGTTCGCGCTTTGAAGTTTCTGGGTGAGTAATCGAATTTCGCATTTTATTAATGGTTTTGATACCATCGCTCCAGTCGTTTTTAATTACGAATTCTCGAAGTTTATTCAGCAAAACACCTGTTTCTGGGATTGTGTGTGGAATATTTAAAGTAGTAAGCAGATTTCGAGTATTACCAATAGACTTATTTTTCTTATACTCAGCCTTACTCATTCCTGATAGTTCCACAAAATGAACATAAGTCAGTATCTCTAATGCAATCTGAACATTTACAATAGCTTGTTCGGCTAATGGGTCGTAGCTAGCTTGCAGATACCAATAAAGCGACTGTTTTGCTGATTCTGCCCAGCTTTGCCACCATTTTACAAAACCTGGAAATACATCACTCAACATTTTGCCCTCTTGTTTTGGACACCATGAAGCGATGCTTTTCCACGAATTTCCTGATGAGTTTTGCCAGTGTTCCCAAATTTTGTTTTCATGTTCACCGTAACCAACTAATAAGCCCGTACAAATATAAAATCCTCTGGTGAAAGACAAGAAATCGGTAAACAATTGCAAGAATTTAAGTGCATCTGTATCCGAAAATGTCTGACCATTTAATTTTTGTAACCTACAAACGTGGGTAATTCCAAATCCTCCTTGAGCATTCAAAGATTGAACGATCGATGGTGTAGTTTCAAGTTGATCTAAAGTGATTTGCCAACCATTTGCTTCAAATACTATTCTTTCTATGAGATGTCTACGACCATTTTTCTCTAATAGTGCGGTAGGTCTACCAATGATGCCGTGGAAATTTGTCACATGGAATAATATATGAGATAAAGACCGACCATTGCCTTGAACGATAGGTTCGGATATAGTAGCAGAAATGGAAATTGAATTGCTCAAGTTAAGCTGATTAACAATAATTTCAACGTTAAAAACCTTGATGTTTACAAGATTCAAATAAGCTGGCTGTGAATCTTCATCATATAGTGCAGCCATTAGTAAGGGGCTTGAGTTCGATTGACTAGTAAATTCAACCTGAAGTTTTGGACTTGGAAACCATTTATATGTGACTTTGCCTCTACCCAAAATTATTAATGACTGATTATTGAAGGTAGTTTTAATTTCCAGTTCTCCTGCGTAAAGTGCAATATTCTGATTTATTTTTTCAGTTGTATAAATAGGTTCTAAAGCAGGTGGTATATCTGGCATAAGTTGTACATTTAGGACTCTGTTCGAGTTTAACTGACTAATTCCTTTTTTATCAAAGCCAGACTGTGCAGCGATAAGCAATCCTATTGGAATTAGAAGATTATTTTAAAGGAAGCAGAGTTCATTCAAACACACGGCATTAACCTACATCAATTTTGTCAAACCAGAATAGTTAATTGTGTTGAGTTGACACTCAACACAATTAAGTTTAGATTATAAGAGAATAAGAGGTAAACATGGCAGAAACATTTGGGCAGACCTTACGCGAACTAAGACGTTCAAAGGGAATCAGTCAAAGAAATTTAGCTGACAAAGTTGGTGTGGATTTTTCTTACATTAGCAAAATAGAAAACGATCGCCTTCCGCCACCTGCTGCTGACACCATAGTTAAAATCTGTGAAGCACTATCAGTTTCACCCGATTTGCTGCTTTCGATTACTGGCAAAATACCAACTTCAACTAAAGACACGATCTCCTCTAGTTCGGCTGCACTCCAGTTTATCAGAGAAGCAGAAGGAATGAAGTTGAGTGAAAGTGAATGGAAACAACTGACTAAAAAACTCAAGCGTCTACGTAATGATTAAAGCGAACAATGGCAGAACAATTACAGTTATCATTATTTGATTTTCAAGATGACTATTTGCCCACTAAAGCTAAGAAAAACAATGCTGGCAAACTATTAAAGTGGTCTTATTCCAAACGTAGTTTGTTAGAACAGTGTCTTAGAAAATATTATTACAATCATTATGGAGGAAACAAAAGAACGGCTAAAGAAGAACCACTCAAAGAACAACTTGCTGTCCTTAAAAATCTAACTAACCGCTATCTTGCAGCAGGAATAATCTTGCACGATTTAATCCGAAAATATATCGGGCAGATGCAGAAAGGGAAAATTATCTCTCTCGATTATTTACTCCAGCAAGCCAAGTACAGATATAGGCAACAATTAGGATATGCTTATAGTCGAAAGGATAAGGCAATAGAAATTTATTATGGTTTTGATAATTTAGACGAGCTAATAATTGAAACTGAAAATAAACTGTTGTTAGCGATAACTAACTTTGTGGAAAGCTTCACTTTCAATACTTTTCGCCGCTTTTTTTCTAAACCCGAATCTTTAGTTGAAAAAAATATATCTATCAAAACAAACTTTTTTTCATCTGGAGGAAAGCTCGATTTTGCATACATAGATAATGACAAACTAGTAATTGTTGACTGGAAGCTTGGTGGTAGTGTTGAAAGTCAAGATACTCTTCAATTGATGTCTTATGCTTATTTTGCCTCAGAAGAATTGAACCACATACCAGCGAAAATTGAGCTACATCAAGCTCATTTAGCTCCCGATCGAGTGTCTTCATTTGAAATTGGGGAGCATGAGATCTTTAGAACCAAAAATCGCATAATCCAAGATTTAGAAAAAATGAATCGGGTTCATGACTACGGGCAGAAAGGCATATCTCAAGCCTTCACGCCCTGCGGACAATCCCGCGTATGTCAACTATGTCCTTTTCAAGAAGTTTGTCCCAAGGAGTAATATTCAGATGTTGGAAGCTAATTGTCACATCGTTGATGCAGGAACAAAGATCGAGCTTAAAGTTCGATGTATAGAAGTCATGGCTGTTCGAGTAACTCCAGAATTGAAAGAAAAAGCCTGTAGTAAATTAGCCAATCAGCTAGGTATCTCCGCAATACCTAAAAGTAATAGCAGGTTCTTGTATGCTTATGTCAGTAGCCCAGTAGATTCGGTTCCTATTGATGAGGATAATCTACAAGTCAGTTTGAGAGATAGCGATCGCATTGAGACACTCAAATTTAGTAATCTTGAAGATCGACCTTTAATTGCTCAATTAATAGAGAGACAGTTTGTAATCAACGTTGAAAGACAGACAAATTTATGGCGTTTGAGTGACTCTCGGCGTAAATGGTACGAACCAGAACCGTTGAAAATAGTTAGTGGTATTGGTGCTTATAGGAGATACGAACTATCTGCGATTCCTATCGATAATGTAGGCATAGGATTAGTAGTAAATATTAGTACAGCCTTCTTTACCATCGATACAATTGCCGATTTTTTTGGTGGAAACCAGTCCGAAATAGATCGCAAAAGAAACCACAAGCGTTTTACACGTCTTAGTCAGAGACAAAAAGGTCAAAAAGGTACTCTCTGGTATGATTCTGGCAACATACACTGTACCTGTTATTTCGCCCAGTTTATTGCTGAGAAAACCTGCTCGACGTACAAAGATGTTAAAGTTAATGGAGATAGTTATGAATCACTATTAGACTACTATCAGCGAAGAAGTGTAACTTCAGTTCGGGAAAACGACCCCGTGGCGTTGGTTTCTTTTTCGGGAATCGACCATCCCCAAGCCGTAGCAGCTAAACGACTGCGCTTGCGAGTTATGAACGAGGCGTTACCAAAAGATCTCAAGCAAGTAGATAAGATTAAGGAAGAAGAACGCTGTCAGCAGATCGAGCTTTTCTTTGACAAGCTGGGAGATGCACCTTTAGGAAGTGATATGCCACGAGTCGCTTCCGAATTTTGGCAACCCGACGAGGAAAAAATAAGACACTTAAACTGTCCCGATTTGTTATTCGGTCAAGGTCAAATTCTAACTGCTCCAAAGGACGAGAAATTAAGCTCATACAGAAAATATTATTCTCAAAGATTGAGATATTTAGATATATATGGCTGTGCTAAAGTTCCTCTCACTGTTCTACGTAACGTTTATATTGCCGTACCCGATCCGATCGGCAGGGAATTGGGACAAAAGTTAGGGAAAGATATCACTAGCTTACTATCTAAATGGACTCGCAAGCCTATCAAAGCTTCGACTTTAACCTACGACTGCTTTGAAAATGCGATCGCTCGACTAAGGAAAACTCTACAACCTAGTCTAGTTGTATTCGTGTTTGAGAAAGAAGAACCTGCTATTTATTTTGATGTGGCACACAATTTGTCGGACTGGCGCATTAAAAGAATTACATCGGAAAAGTTAAATGAATTTCAGTCGCGGTCGAATAAATCTGAAAGAGGATGTAGGGACTGGCAATCATTCATAGAGAAAAATGCTTTAGACATTCTCCAGTTAATGGACTGTATACCCTGGGGATTTGCCAATCCTCAAAATTATCAGGCTCAACTAGCTATTGATGTTGGATGGGATAAGCGTAATTATGCTTTGTCACTTCTTACGAACACCATCAACCGCAACAATACAACCTGTCAACTAAGCACGATAGTAGACCACAAAGTAGACAGTAAAAAAGAAACCATCAACGAAGTTATTCTTAAAGATAAAATTGTAGAACTGTTCGAGCAAGGAAGGCGAAAGAAAGACAAGTCAATCGAGAGAGTCTTGGTGCTTCGAGATGGAAGAGAGTGTGGTGCTGAATTGAACGCAGTTGCCGATGCTCAAAGAAAGCTTGTCGAATCACAAGTCTTTACTCTGCAAGTTCGAGTTGATGTAGTCGATGTTCATAAAACTTATGCGAAGAATTTGCGGTTGTGGAATAGAAATAGCAAAGGAAAAATAGAGCGAGTTTTGGAAGGAACGGCTTTACTTCTCGATCGGCGTACTGTAATTCTTACCAGTACTGGCGCACCAACCCTCAATCAGGGTACGCCCAATCCTGTTATGTTAGAAGCTCAAACAGATAATGTAAACATGATTTTGGTGGCAGAAGATTTTTATGCTGCCAGTCAATTCAATTGGTCTAGTCCCAGTACTGCCCAAAGATTAGCCATAACCCTCAAAAGGACAGACGACGAGCTAAAAATTCATGCTTCACAGGAAATTCGTCTCGGACTACTTAGGGGAAAACCCACTGACACGAGTGAGCAAAAGGTTAGTAGCTTATGAGTACAAAATGGTTGGCAATTCAAAGCTTTCAATACGACCGCAGTTTGATAGCTGCGATAAATACACTATCAATTCAGCTCAAGCTGGAGCTTGCAGGAATAACAAACCTAGAAAAAGCTCGTTTGGCAGAAGAGGCACGAACCACTCTATATTCTTTTCTCGAAAAATTAGAGTCATTAATTGGCGATTCCGAACCGGTTAGTATAAATCCTCTAATTGGTACTAGTCACGGTCTGCGGCAATTGGCACAAAGATTCGTCTCCGCTAAAAACGCTCGAAGCGAATTTCACTCAGTACTGTTTCAACAAGCGAGTAGAATAAGCCGAGGAAACCTCGGCATTTCCTCGCTTCAAAGTACTTTATCGCAAACAAAGGTATTACTACACTCTGAAATAGCTGAAGACAAAAAGGCTTTAATATCATGTTTGCAAGAGTTGAGAAGACTTGTAGAAGAACATATTAATTTAGATACAGAAACCATTTTAGGGGAGGTATAAATTTGCTTCGAGATATACTTTTCCAAAACAATCAACGTTTATTAAGTGAAATAGAACGACTTTTAAACAATTTGATTCAAGGTCGAATAGCTATACCTGCCGAGCTTAATTTGTATTTTAATTGGCTATTAAATTATGGAAAAATTCTGCTGTGCGATACAAGAGATAATTTGACGCTGCTAGGTTATGAAGAAGACTCGCTTCTGCCTGAAGTTTTAAGTAAAACTCAAAATACATATAGGCAAGTACGTTGGTTCGATGAAGAACTGATCGAGCCAGTTTGTAGAACTCGCTCTTCAGATCGTTTGTGTCTGATGATTTTGAATTGGTTGCACGCAAACCATTCAAAGACCAAAAACTTACCGTTGGCTTTTAGCGATGGTGATTTTGCTTGCAAACCAGTCATTCCACATATGTCATTGTATTTTATTCCGCCATTAGCACAGCAGTGTTTAATGTATCTTCCCCTTTTGTATCATGAATTCGGACATATCCTCTATGCTTGCCACGAACAGGAGATGAACGAGTTAGTAGGTGAATTACAAGAAGAAATATCTGAATTATTGCAACCTGCCTCTCAAAGATGTGACCGCTTTGCCAAAGAGCAGGCTAAAGAACGAAAGAAGATCGTAGAAGTGTGGCACGAGTGGATTCAAGAACTATTCTGCGATGCAGTTGGTTTTCAGATTGGAGGGGCAGCGTTTATTCGTGCTTTCTCAGGGTATTTACAAATGCTCGGACGAAATCATTTTTATGTTCCCAAAAATAAGCTAGCTAATCGTGCTCATCCTGTTAGCTGGCTGAGAGTCAAAATACTAGCAGTAAGAGCGAGGCAAAATAGTCATGACGATTTAGCCCAAGAACTAGAAGATACGTGGAGTGCGATCGCTTATGAAATGGGAATCACCGAAGATTACTATGGTTATTACGATGATGAATTATTGCCTTCTATAGAGCAAACTATTGAAGATATGTTGATAGAGACAGAACCCTATTGTCACTCTTCCCAACAGCCAAGCTCTAAATCTTTCTCTCATGGATTCAATCCAATTGAGCTTCTCAATCGGGCTTGGCAAAATTTCTTAGATGAACCATCAGGTTACGATCGGTGGGAAAAGTTAGTAATTCAAGAACTACTACAAACAAATAATGATTCAAGTAAACCAGAGCTAAATTCAAATGGATTTAGTCTAATTGGTACGAAATATAATATTCTTATAGCACTATTGTAATACCTTAGCGATCGTAAATAGGCTGATGACATTTCAGTTTAAGCCTCAATCGTTAAATTACCCATCATGCCCAAATCTTCATGGTCGAGAACATGACAGTGATAGACTGTTTTGCCCGTAAAATCATTAAAGGGAATACGAACGCGAACGGTTTCGCCTCTTTTGACCAATACCGTATCCCGCCAAGCAGCTAATGGTTCGGATTGACCGTTGCGACTAATTACCTGAAAAGCATTGCCGTGAACGTGAAAGGGATGATCCATAACTCCTGTATTGCTTATCTCCCAATCTTCTACCGTGTCGAGTTGGACTTTGGTATCTAGGCGATCGCTTTTATATGGTTGTCCGTTGATTAAAAACGCCATACCCACCGTAGGATTCATGCCGTGATTGAGTTCAAAACGCCTTACTGTTTTAGGTTCGGGTAGAGTGGAAATGTTAGCTAACTTTGTCGGTACGGGGAATTCAACCGTAGCTTCATAATCAATCGTAGCTAATGCCATAGGATTGTCGCTACCTCCCATCATCCCTCTACCCATCATCCCGCCCATCATCCCCATCCCACCTCGGTCATAGGGTAAATTAAGCAGGCGATATCGACCCGATTCTGGTTTGCCTTGTACTAAAACTTCGACTCGTTGTCCTGGCGTTAGCAATAATTCGTCAACCTCTACTGGTTCATTTAACGCACCGCCATCGGTGGCAATTTGGTAGAAAGTACCTTCTTCCAAAGCCAGCCTATAAAAACGAGAAGGAGAGGCATTTAGTATACGCAGGCGCAACAATTTACCTGCTGGCAAAGTAAGATCGGGATTAACCCTACCATTGACCGTAATTATATCTCCTTCTCTTCCCGACATTAGAGACATATGACTCGAACCCATTAGTCTGCCATCACCATCTAAAGAAAAATCTTGCAGCACTAAAAACTCTTCCTGTGCTGCTTTGATTTCGGGTATTTCATCTAATTCTCCCCGCACGATAAACAAACCCGCCAAACCACCAAAGAGCTGTTCGGCGACTAAACCGTGTAGATGAGGATGATACCAAAACGTTCCTGCTGGATGATTCTCAGGGATAGTAAATTCGTAGGTTAGTTGTTCTCCTGGTTCGATCTGAAGAAAAACGTTATCCGCATTGCCCGTAATGGGTATATGCAAACCGTGATAGTGAATATTAGTCGCTTGAGACAGATTATTAGTAAAATGAATCTTTACTCTGTCTCCTGGGTAGGCTTCTAAGCGGGGGGCAGGAACTTGTCCGTTATAGGTTAGTAGATAGGCTTGTTTGTTACCCAGATTAACGGGACTTTCGCTAGCTGACAAATCTAGTTCTAATAAACTATCTTGACTTTGATATATCTGCGGTAAATCAGAAGATAAATTTGATGCAGCTTGAGTGTTATTGGCTCGCCCTTGGGTACAGCCAGCAAAAATAGCAGTTCCCGCACTAGCAGCACTCAGTGTTAGAAACTGACGACGATTCATTTTAACCATAATTTATTGCAATATGCCCGTTAGTAAGATTCGTATTCGTTGAATATCTTTACTTCTCCTTGTTGGTTAAATGCCAAAACCTGGAATGGTTGTTTCATATCTCTTGCTTCCATTCCTGGAGAACCCAAAGGCATCCCTGGTACGGCTAAACCGATAAATCCTTCTGGTTTTTCGGTTAAAAAGCGTTTGATGTCATCGACAGGTATATGTCCTTCCATGACGTAGCCATCGACAATAGTTGTATGGCAAGATGCAAGCTGAGACGGTACGTTATGTTTCTGCTTCAACGCTTCCATCTGTTCGGTTTTGATATCTTCAACCTTGAAGCCATGCTTCTGGGCGTGTTCGAGCCATACACCACAACAACCACAGGTAGGAGAGCGATAGACGGTAAGATCTTTTGTTCCTGTATAGTTGGGTTCGGTTTCTCTATCCCAAACGCTGGCTAAAGTAGCGGTGTGAGCATCGTTGGCAACTGCCGAATTATCGCTAACTCCTTGAGTAGAAGTCCAGTAAATTCCGCCACCAATTACGCTTGCGATCGCTACTGAAGTAATAGTTATTGTCGATAATAGTTTTGACATTATTAATTTCGATTTATAGTAATTTGTTTTAAGTATTTATATTTTAAACTCTCTAGCTAACTAGAGAGTCAAGACTATCCTTGTGGAAGTTGTTTGTTACGAGAACGTGTCTTGAAGCAGTCGCTACAACGGGGGATACCCCCGCAACGCGCTGCTTCGCTTTTTTAACTTACCCAATCCTTGGGTAATGTCATCTACGAAGGTGTAAACGATTGGAACAACAATCAGAGTCAGCAGGGTAGAAACAGTCAGTCCGCCTAAAATCACCGTAGCAATGGGAGAATAGGCATCCATGCCAGTTTCGGGATAAAAAGCCAAGCGCACGATCACAATCATGGTGGTTAGAGTGGTCATAAAGATTGCTTTGAGTCTTACGGGACCTGCCTGGCGGATAGCTTCGGCTCTGGGAACACCCTCTTGTCGCTTGGTTAAAATTAACTCCAGTAGCAGAATAGCAGCAGAGACTGAAATACCAGAGAGAATAATAATTCCCAAAATAGAAACCGTTGAAAGGGTTTGTTGAGCTAGTAATAATGCACCAAATACCCCAATTAACTGTAAGGGAATAGATAGCATCATTACCAAAGGTTGGATAAACGAGCCAAACTGAATTACTAGAATTAAGTAAATTAAGATAATAGATACGATTAAACCTTTAAGCAGGCGATCGAATTCAATCATCATATCAGTCATATCTCCCATCGAATCCAAACCGTAACCTGGAGGGAAATCTAATTCTTGCCCCGCCCGCATCGCGATCGCCATTGATAAATCCATCGAAGCAGGACTGGATTTACGATAGTAACCATTGACATAAACTACCCGTTTGCCGTTAACGTGTTCGATGAGAGTAGGACCGTATTCCCGTTTAAGAGTAGCGACGGTGCTAAGGGGAACTTGCTGTCCGTTGGGAGTGGTGATGTAGGTAGCAGCGAGATTTTGAGCATAGCCGCGATCGCGTTCGGGGTAGCGGACTAAAATGGAATTTTGTCTGAGGTTGGGTCGG
The DNA here is from genome assembly GCF_000756305.1 of Myxosarcina sp. GI1. Taxonomy (NCBI): domain Bacteria; kingdom Bacillati; phylum Cyanobacteriota; class Cyanophyceae; order Pleurocapsales; family Pleurocapsaceae; genus Myxosarcina; species Myxosarcina sp. GI1. The sequence continues at coordinate 72,457 of NZ_JRFE01000057.1, read as the reverse complement.
TTATAGTATTTACGAGTAAAACCACCATTAAGAGCGTAACGAGCTTGTTCGGCTACTTCTTCAATGTTTAAGCCCAACTCTTGAGCGCGACGGCGATCTATCTGTAGTTGATATTCGGGTTGAGTCAAAGCGGAACTGGTATGCGCCATAACTAGCCCTGGAGTATCTTTAGCAATTTCTAGTACTTGGTTTGCCAAAGGATAGAGTATCTCTAAATCTTCACCGTATACCGCAATTTGAATCGGTGCTGCCGAAGTAGCCATTACGTCTACACCCATCTCTTTGAGTGCGATGCGCCGCAAACCAGGGATAGTCCGACGGGCTTTAGCTTCTACTGCATCCATGACTTGCCAGATGTCGCGATTGCGTTCGTTCAAATCTTTGAGGGTGACGATTGCCGAAGCTGTATTGACGCTGCCCATACTATAACCGCTAAAGTAAGTACTGTTGCGGGTAATTTCAAAGCCAACGTTAGAAGAGACTTTTTCAATTTCAGGTTGTTCTAGTAAAATCGATTCAAACTGTTGGGCAACGCGATCCGTTCGCTCGAAAGATGTTCCCGCTTCCAATTCGATGGTTGCCATAAACTGCCCCGAATCTCCCAAAGGCATCATCTCCTGGGGAATCAAGGGATAGAGAGCAAAAGCGAGAACGATAGTCGCTCCTGCGATCGCTAGAGTAATCTCACGGTTTCTCAAGCAGATATCTAATAACCAAGCGTAACCTTTTTCTAGTCCCTCAAAACCCAAACGAAAAGGAGATAGCAACCATTGCAGCCAAGTCTTGCGGTTTCCCTGTCGTTCGCCGATAGGTTTGAGGAAAAAGGCTGCCAGTAGGGGAATCAAAGTAATCGAAACCACTAACGAAGCAATAAAGGCAAACACCATCGGTAAGATTAGCCCCGCAAACATCAACCCCGTCAGACCACCCGAAAGGATGGTAGGGATTAAAGCTGCAATCATCACGCAGCTAGCAGCAGCACTGGCTAAAAATACTTCTCCCGTACCCTGGATGGCTGCCTGTCTGGGTGTTTTACCTTCTTTAAGTTTGCGATCGATCGAGTCAATGACAATAATCGAATCATCTACTAATTTCCCTATCGCCATCATCATCCCGACCAAAGTAGAGGAGTTGAGGGACATCGAGAAAGGAATAAAAGGCAGCATGGAAAGAGCGAGGGTAGTGGGAATGGAAATCATGACGATCGCCGTTGCCCGAAAATCTTCTAAAAACAGCAGAATTATCAACCCCGCCAGTGCCACACTAATTAGTAATTCTCCCGTAGTGCTATCTTTAATCAACTCCACCAGGAAGGAATTGTCATAAGCCTCTTCAAACTCTAAACCTGGATATTGAGACTCAATTTTTTCCAGTTCCTTTCTCACTCTGGCAATTACCTGCGGCGAACTAGAATCGGGTTTCTGAATCACGTTAACTGCTAAAGCAGATTCCCCATTATAACGATAGGCACTACGACGCTCTTCGTAGGTATCTTTTACCTCAGCGACATCTTTGACATAGACAATTTGTCCTCCCATTTCGAGGATAGGGTAATTCCTAACTACCTGGGCATTGAGAGCGCGATCGTCTGCCCGCACTAAAATTTCTTCGTCTCCTTGGGTTAAAACTCCCGCCCCCTTACTAACATTATTATTATCGATCGCATCTCTTACCTGGAGAATCGATAGTCCGTAGGCTGCTAGCTTCTGGCGATCGACGATTACCTGTAGCTGTCGGCGATAGCCCCCCGTAATATAGACAGACTGGACATCCTGTACGTTGGTCAGGCGATCGACTAAGGTATTATCGGCAAACTCCCGCAGCTTCACCCGATCCCACCCCTCAGCTTTGAGTGCCAGAGTCAGCACGGGACGGTTCAGCGGATCGATCGGCAACACCCAATAAGAACGGGTGTTAATTCCGTCTAAAGGTAAATCTCCTTCCGCCGACTTCATCACGCTTTGCACATCCCGAACCGCCTTATCTACGTCACCACCCCAAGCAAACTGAACCGTTACCAGAGATAAATCCTGTTGGGAACTAGAACGCACAAAACGTACCCCATCCAGTACGGTCATGCGTTGCTCGATGGGTTTGCTGATATAGGTTTCCACTTCCATTGGGGACGAACCAGGAGTTCTGGTAATCACTGCTACCAGAGGACTCTGCACGTAGGGCATCATCCGCACGGGAATGATTATTAGGGTTAGAACCGAGAGGATTAGCACTCCAATGTAGAGGGCTACGGTAATAACAGGGTTGCGGATTGACCAACGGGTGAAGAAGGTTTTCATGGGGTGGAGGCTTCGGGGAGATTAGATTGCTTAACTTCCATCCAAGATGACACAAGAAAATTAAATCACTATGAAATCTTGTAGGTGAGTGTTGAATTTAAATGCAAAACACTGCTCTCCTTTAAGTTTTTACATTTGTATCTTGTAACATTGAACTAAGCACATTTGATATTACTAACCAAAAGCCCGTGAGTGAAAATAAAGCAGATGATATTTGTCATATACGATGTTTCAATGCCGATTTAGTAGCTAAAATTCGTGAAACTTTACCCCAAGAAGATATTTTAGAAGAAGCAACAATCATATTTGGTGCTTTGGCAGAACGCTCGCGAATTAAAATACTTTATGCTCTTAAAAATGGTGAAGAACTTTGTGTTTGTGATATTGCAGCAATGTTAAATGTAAAAATCGCTACAGCTTCCCATCACCTACGAAAAATGAGAGACTTAAAACTCCTTAAATATCGTAATGACGGCAAATTAGCTTATTATTCTTTAAAAAATCGGCATATTACTGATATTCTCATTTATTCTTTAAAAGAATTGATCTAACTACCAGTTGTATTATTGAATTTTGTTTATTTTATTATTCAAATATTCTTTTGAACGTTGAAAGCTATAATAAATAACATTCAAACAATCATTTGAATGTTTAAACAAAAGTCAGATTGAAGAAAATGTCAGAACATTGTTGTCAACACAAAGCCAAAGAATTACAAAAGCTGCAAAAACGCCAGAGTAAAGTGCTGTGGACTATTTTGATAATTAACGCCGTGATGTTTGTCGTAGAATTTAGCGGAGGAGTTAAAGCAGCTTCATTGTCCTTAACTGGTGACTCTTTGGATATGCTCGGCGATGCTTTAGTATATGGCTGTAGCCTATACGTGATTCAAAAAGGTAAAAAAGCTCAGGCGCGATCGGCGTTGCTAAAAGGTAGTATCATGTTTATTACTGCGATCGCCGTTTTTGCTAGAGCTACCTATCAATTATTTGCTCAAACAGTACCTACAGTTCAATTGATGAGCGGAATTGGTATTTTAGCCCTACTTGCTAACTTAATTTGCTTTTTGTTGTTAATTCGTCACCGTAATGACAATATCAATATGTCCTCTGTTTGGCTGTGTTCCCGTAATGACATTATTGCCAATACTTCAGTATTGCTAACTGCTGGATTGGTATTTTTAACTGGTTCATTTATACCTGATTTAATTCTAGGGTTACTTTTAACTCTGGTTTTTGCCCAATCTGCGGGAAAAGTTCTCGCTCAAGCCAAGCGAGAATTATAAGTTTAAATTAGAAACGTCGTATTTCAGCTTCGTAGTTTAAAGTGAGCATTGCCTACCCTATTCAATACTTTACTTAACTTCTAAAATAAATTCTTGTTGAGCCTGATATTGAGGATCTTGCACGCTGGCGACCACATTCCAAGTACCCTGCATTCCAAAATAAGTAGTAGCTTTAAAGCGTCCTGGTTCGTCTGCGGGGGTAACTTCTACCTTACCCATCATGTCTTCCATTCCTTCCATTGGCATAGTCGCACTAACATCCAAGCTTTCTACTTTTACTGGATTACCATTGCTATCTACCACTTCTAGAATCATTTCGGCTTCACCCATAGGAATCTCTGTCTGAGGTTCGGGACTGACTAAATTTACAGTAGCGGTGCTTTCTTGCTTGTTCTGCACTGTTTTGGTTTGAGTAGTAGCAGATTCGCTATTGCTTTGAGCGGGGCTACAGGCAAAAGCTAAAAGACTTAAAGGAAGTAGAATTAAAATTAATTTTTTCATGGTTCGATTGATTTTGTAGTTGATGAATTTAGTTAGTTACTGTACGTCGAGAGTAAACTCTTGTTTGGCTTGATTTTTCGGATCTTTGACTTGAGCGGTAATCGTCCAGTCTCCTTTCATGCTGAGATAGGTATCGGCTTTAAACCTACCTGGCTTATCGTCTGGCTGGACTTCTACAGGAGCAGACATCGGCGCCATGTTCTTCATGGGCATAGACGCGCTCATCTCTATATCTTTAACGTCAACAGGTTGACCTCGACCGTCTTTAACTTCTATTACTAGTTGGGCATCGCCCATTGCTACCTCGTTATTGTCGGGGCTGACTAACTGAATTTGAATATCCTGAGTTGAAGCTTTATTAGCTGCTACAGATTGTTCGGACTGGTTAATGACCGCTACTGGTGCATTTTCTACCAAGCGATTCTGTCCTGAAGTTACTACCGCTTGTCCCGACTCCAAACCACTGGTAATTTCTACTCTGTCTCCCGTTGACATTCCCAAGGTTACGGGTTGGGCTGTTACCGTATCTCCGTCCACAACCCAAACTGAAGACCGATCTTGAAACTCTACCACCGCAGCTTGAGGGACGGTAATGGCATTAGGTTTGCGGGCAGTAATAATTTTCATCTCTAAAAACTGCCCCGATAGTAGTTGCCCGTCGGGATTATCGATGAGTGCTTCTACCGTTACCGTGCGGGTTTGACTGTTAGTTTGGGGAAAAATACTGGTGATTTTGCCTTTTAAAGGTAGAACGTTGCTTCCAGGTACTCTAGCGATAACCGTAGCACCTTGACGAATATTGACAGCATCTTGTTGAGCGACGTTTGCTTGAAGACGTACCCGACTATAATCGCCAATTTTGACGATGCCCATACTGGGTTGAACTACTACCCCAGGATCGACAATCCGTTCCTGCACGATGCCCGAAGTGGGAGAAGTGATGGTAGTGTAGCCCTGCATTACGTTAGCCGTATCTACTTTTGCTTTTGCTTGGTCGATCTTGGCGCGGTTGTTTACTACTTGGGCTTCCATTCGCGCTAATTTAACTCGTGCCTGTCTGAGATTAGCCTCTTTACTTTTGACTTCGCTATCGACAACATCAAACTCATCTTGGGAAATCACTCCATCTCTGACTAGCCGAGCAAAGCGGTCTTGTTTCAAGTTTAGATAGTCCAGATCGGCTTCAATCTGTTCGATCGCGCTTTTTTGTTCGTCTACCTCAATCTCGCTCATCTTCAAAGCAGTTTCCATCGTCTTTACTTCTGCCGCAGCCTCGGCGACTTCGGTATTCAACTCCGAAGCATCCAAAGTAGCCAATGGTTCTCCGTCAGTAACGCGATCGCCTGGATATACCGAGTAGTTGGTCAGTTGTCCCGCTACGCGAGGATATACCATAATTTCTTGGTAAGGTTTAATCGAACCTGTATAGCTAACGCTGGCTTCTAAGACTTGGGGTTTAACTGTTTCTACTCGGACGGGATTTGGGTTAAACGAACCATCTACAGCCATCATCTCGTCGTGAGACATACTGCCATGATCCATTCCTTCCATTCCAGCCATCGAACCAGAAGGTTTTAGTTGGTTAGTTACTATTAAAATTCCTCCAGCTAGGAAAGCGAAAATTCCCAAACCCAATAGGGCTTTACCAGGTCTAAAAGAATTTGCAGGTAAATCTTCTCGATTGGATTTACCTTTTTCTTCTGTTTTAGAAACTGAATGAGAGGTAGTTTCTTCAGTAACGCTGTCAGAATCTAGAAAATCATGATGGTTCTCGTTATCATCTGACATTTCCCCCTGAGTTTTAGTCGGATTTGCCGTCATGTTAAAGTCTTGTGGATTATCTACACTCACACCAAACCAGAATGGCACAAGAATATTAAATCAGAATGAAATCTGCTCTCTCTGGTAAATTCGGTCGAACACAAGCGAAAAAATTACCCTTCTTTAACTAGAACAGAACTTACTAAACTACTCATACCTATTGTAAGTAGCACTAATCTAACCAGATGAAATAAATGCCAGCGATCGCGATATGAAGTCCAGTCATTGGGAAAAGAATCAGCCGTCCAGGTATCGACAACAGCATTAATTGGTTCGATAAAAATTCCCCAAACCAAAAATGCAGCAATCAGCATTAACAAAGCACCCAAGGTCAAACGAAATGTTAGAATTTTAGTCCGAACTAGCCACAGAATAATTAGCATGGCTAGGAATGAACCAACTTCTGCTATTCCTACGCCAATTTTGTATTGAATTAATACAGTCTGTACTGCTATAAAAGTTGTTGCTGATAGCCGTAATTTTCCAGGCAATTGCATTAAATGGGAATAAGAAACGCCTAGTTCTATCCCCATCAGCAGCAAAGCAATAAACTGTGCGGGTTTTAATAAAAATTTGGTTTTGCGCTTTCGATGATTAACTATATTCTCCGAAGTCTTCATCTTGGTGGTAAATTCAGAATTATTAAATGTTCTGAATTATTAATATCAGCCTTCACAAAAAATTACTTGTACGGAACGGCTATCTTTTGCTGCTAAAGATGGAGTTATGCCAAAAGAGGCGCGAAAAGCATGGGAAAAATGAGCTAGATCCGCAAAACCAGCTTCGTGGGCAATTTTAGTTAAAGATTCACAACCATTAAAACGTCGTATTGCTACCAGTAAACGATGACCGATCCAATACTGTTGTATAGTTACGCCTAGTTCTTGACGAAACAGATGGCGCAATCGTCCTTCCGATAAATTAACCGCTCGTGCTAAATATTCAAGTGGATGTGGTTGACCGAGTAAAGCTGAATCCTGAAATGCGCTGAGAGTTGATTCTATACGTTCATCAATCGGTTTAACAGTCTTGTATTCTGGTAAGATAGCCTGAGTAATTGTTTGCGACAATTTAATAGCATCATCACAAGTCTTCAAATGAGAACTTAATACTAGCTGAGATATGGGAACATCATCGCTTCTAAATAACGGTATTAATTCGGACGATGAAAGTAAGCGAATGGCTCTTGCTGCTACTGTAGCAGGATCGAACCAAATCATTATTTCCATAGAACCCGAACTAATAATATGGTGATTGACATTAGGTGGAATTATTACGGCATCGTAAGCAGAATAAGATGCTTTAGGCGACATTCTTACCTGTAGTTTCCCAGATAATGCCACAATGACCTGTGCTGCTGTATGACTGTGGGGAGATGTTCCACTACCTGCACTAACTTGTAGAGCCATTGAAGGTAGTAGAAAAAGAGGTGAGGGCGTAGTAAGCCCGTTTTTCCAGTCGTAGATTGAGGTAAACATCAATAGTGAAATATTTGGTATGCCTACATAGATTTCTACTGACCAAAATATACAATTATTCCCGATCCATCTGATGATTTTTAAGGAAAAATCGCTCGCCTAGAAATGTCAGTAGCAAACCTATAGCTGCAATTACCAGCAGCATAGGATCGGAACTTCCTTTTAAAATCGTTATTGCACCAAGAACAATAATATCGAGAACCAGAGCGGTCATAACGATCGCGCCATTAGCATTAATATCGTTCTTTTGATTGCGAAAAACACCCCAATGTATAGCTATATCGACCAACAAGTAGAAAATAGCTCCTAAAGAAGCAATTCGCGTAAGATCGAAAAACGCAGCCAAAGCTGCTGCCAAAACAACAGTGTAAACTAAAGTATGTTTTTGGATATCCCCAGGCATCCCAAAATGGCGATGGGGAATAATTTCCATCTCGCTTAACATCGCCAACATTCGCGACACGGCAAAGACACTAGCAATAATACCTGAAGCGGTGGCAATTATAGCGATTGCTACTGTAAACCAGACACCATACTGACCCAATGCGGGTTTTGCCGCCTGTGCCAAGGCGAAGTTTTTGGCTTCAACAATTCGAGCTAAAGGCAAACTAGAAGCTACGGCGAAAGCTACTAGCAAGTAGACTACTACACAGATTGCTAATGAAGCAATAATGGCTCGACCCACATTTTTTTCGGGGTTTTTCACTTCACCGCCACTATTAGTAATAGTTGTAAATCCCTTATAAGCCAAAATAGCGATCGCTACGCCTGCCATGAAACCACTACCTGGAATTGCTTCACTAGAACCAGCCCCGAAATCGGGTTTGAACAAAAATCCAGCAGCCCACAAAGTTACGGCAGCAAAAACAATAATTCCGCCAATTTTCAAAAATGCAGTAACTTGAGAAAGTGAACCAATTACTTTGTTGCCTGAAATATTAATCAGAAAGGCTACTGCAATCAAACCTACTGCCAAGATTGGCACCCAATAGTTATTTTCTCCGACGTTAAAAAGCTGTAGCGTATAAGTACCAAAAGTGCGCCCTACCAGACTCTCATTGATAATCATGGAAAAAGCCATCAACAAAGCGCAAACTCCAGTCATAGTGCTACGACCATAAGCTTTTTTCAGATACATGGCAATGCCCCCTGCCGATGGGTAAGCGTTGGACATTTTAATGTAGGAATAGGCACTAAACCCGCTAATAATTGCAGCAGCTAAAAAAGCTAAGGGAAATAAGGCACCTGCGAGTTCTGCTACCTGTCCAGTCAGAGCAAAGATGCCCGCGCCAATCATAACTCCAGTTCCCATAGCAATAGCACCGAGCAAAGAAAGGCTTCCCGATTTATATTCGTTTTTCATACTATTCAAGATTTTTGTTGGGATGAATTTAGTTAGCTTCTCAAGCGGACGTTAAGTTACGAACGAAAATGCCCGAATTGAAAAGCTAAACAGTTTTGACTTCAAGATATATAAATTATTCGAGATAAAACCGACTAAGATCGCCTCGAATACCGAAAATTGGTTCAAAAAGATCGAACAATTAGAATAATTCAACGCTAAAGCAGAGAACAAGAATCGCAATCTTTCCCAGACGAATGCGATCTATTATCATTCTCAAGTAACAAATTAATATTCTAATTTGGTTCTACTCAATCAGAATTTTAGCAGATTAGGAATCATCTAAGATCGAATAGAATATTTTTCGCATATATCAAATTTCTACGTACAGATAAACGTTAATTTATACTATGGCTGCCACGTAATTTCATCCTGATTTAACAATTTTGTGTCAATAATAAAACGATTAGTATTTGCCAGAGAATCATCAACCGCACAGCGATCGTGAGAATATTACTAGTTGAAGATGAACCAGATTTAGGGGCTGCGATTAAGCAGAGTTTAAACCACAACAATCATGTTGTAGATTGGGCTGTAGATGGGCATGATGCTTGGGATTACTTTAAATTAAAAGAATACGAGCTAGGAATTTTTGATTGGCTATTACCTGGAATATCGGGACTAGAGTTGATTAAGCGAATTAGGCAACAACAAAAACCTCTACCCATATTAATGCTGACTGCAAAAGACAATATGGAGGATAAAATAGCTGGCTTAGATGCAGGGGCAGATGATTATCTAGTTAAACCTTTTGATATGCCCGAACTACTAGCACGACTGAGAGCTTTACAAAGAAGAACTCCCCAGTTACAGCCCCGACGATTACGAGTAGGCGATCTTAGTTTGGACTACAATACTAATACCTTTTGGATTCTTGGAGCAGCAAAAGAAAAGCAAATCTTGCTAACCAAAAAGGAATTTCAGCTATTAGAGTATTTTATGCAGCACCCCAACCAAATCGTTACTAGCGATCGACTTCTAGATCGACTATGGGAATTTGGTGCCGAACCTCCTAGTAATGTAGTAGCCGCGCAGATTAGCTTACTACGACGCAAACTTAGTAAGTATGGTTGCGATAATATGTTGGAAACTGTTTATGGTTTGGGATATCGCTTTCAGCACCAAACATAATTGGATCTTTACAGCTAATAAGTTAAATGTGAAGCATAATCAACTCTTTGCGCGATCGCGCTGGCGACTGGCTAGCTGGTATGGAGCAATCCTAAGTATAGTCTTATTTATATGTGCTTTAGGATTTTATGAAGCAGTCGCCCACGCCCATCGCATTACCATCAACCAAGAATTAGAATCGGTAGCAGGAACTCTTCACGATAGTCTGCTACCCGTTCTCGAACAGCCAGGGCAAATAGAACCTGAAGTAAAAGAGCTACTACCCAATACCTGCCTTGTCGAAACAGGCTGTTATAATCCAGATCGCTTTCAATCGTTGCGATTGGGGGTAATTGGGCAAGATAAATATTATTTGCGCCTCTTCGATCTAAGTGAAAATTTGGTGGCAGTGGCAGGGATGCAGCCCGAATTACCTAAAGTGTCTAATCAACAGGAGTGGGAAACTCCGATCGATTCTCAAGGAACTCGCTATCGGCAAATTTCTTTTCTCTTACACACTCAAAATGGTAAAAACTGGGGTTATCTTCAAGTCGGTAGAAGTCTCCAGGATTTTGATACCTATGTTGCTAATGTCAAATGGGTATTGTTATTAGGAGTACCTTTAGTGGTGTTACTGGTAGCAGGTGCTAGCTGGTGGTTGTCGGGATTAGCCATACGCCCTATTTGCCAGTCCTATCAGCAGATGCAGCAGTTTACCGCCGATGCTGCCCACGAACTCAGAACCCCTCTAGCAGCCATTCAAGCAACGGCTCAGTCGGATCTGATGTTGCCTAATTTATCTGAAAATAAAGCCAAGGATACTCTAAAAAGTATCGTCAGACAGAACAAGCGGTTATCTCATTTAGTGGCAGATCTATTAATCCTGTGTCGTATCGATGGTGAAATAAATAACAATACTTCTAATAAAAAGAGAGAAAAAATTGCTCTGGCAAACTTGGTTATAGAAGTGGAAGAAGATTTAGCAGCTTTGGCAATGGCTTCGGAGATCGAGCTTAGTTCCCAGATAAAAGTATCTCAGCCTGTAGAAGTAATTGGCGATCGCCAACAGCTATATCGTTTGATTACTAATCTGGTAACAAACGCGATTCAATACACCCCAGCAGGGGAAAAAGTAACATTAAGTATGATAGAAGAACACAATGAAGTGGTAATTAATGTCCGAGATACAGGCATTGGCATTGCTAAAGGCGACCAAAAGCGTATCTTTGACCGTTTTTATCGCGTAGATAAGGCTCGTTCTAGAAGTAAGGGTGGCTCTGGGTTAGGGTTAGCTATTGCCAAAGCGATCTCCATAGCCCACAATGGCAGTCTGGAAGTGCAGAGTGAGATTGGGAAAGGAAGTAATTTCATATTGAGATTGCCCAAATTTAGTTAAGGAGCGATTAGCCAAATAATGATAATCAAATATATAGGAAATTTAAAGTTATTTTTGTGATGCAATATTACTGATTGGTTATCTTCTGTTACGTCTAATAGATTGGTATCACATCACATACCATGTATTTTGATATCAAATCACCAACTATCAATCTATTTAAACTTTCATTTGGAGATTCAAGCGTCAACTTTCTGGAGTGGGATTTAGACTTTTTTTTAGGAGAAAGTTTAGAGATGATTATTGGTGCGATTCGCACTACTTTTTTTTTTAAGATGACCTTATTAAATAGAAATATTTTTAAAACCTTCAATTAGACAATAATCAAAATTCTTGTAAAGTTTCTGACAATTACTTTTTATTCTAAAAATGTAAATCAAAAACGATCGAGAATTAAACAATGAATAATTCAATTAAAACTTTATTAGCCATTCTACTATTGGGAACTTTAGGTGCTGGAGGTATAGCCGCTGTCGCTCAAGCTAATTCAAGCGTTCGCGCACGTCGAGTTTTTATCGCCCAGAAAGTTGAAGATGAAACCGAAATAAATGAAGAACGAGAAACCGAAGCAGCCCACTTACAGCCCTTGGCTAAAATTACTCCAGACCAGGCAAAAGAGTCTGCTTTGCAAGTTCAGGATGGAAAAGTTACCGAACTGGAACTAGAAGCTGAAAATGGCAGCTTAGTCTATGAAGTTACCATTGATAAAACTGAGGTATTTGTGGATGCTGGCAATGGCAATATTCTCTACACTCAAGGGGTCAACGAAAAAGTAGATGAGGCTACCGAACAAGCTAGACCTCGTAGCAGCATTCAAGTTCCCAATGATGAGAATTACCAATAAACAAAAGCTAGAAAGAGAATCGTCGTCTTGCCAAACAACATTTAATTTATCTAGCTCAGAATTACCCGAATATATTTCGGCAATAATTGAACTATACCTTAAATATCGACAATTAGGAGGTAGAATTAATACCGTTAATTGTTGATACTTTTCTGTTAAAAATCATACAAAATCTTGTAATCTATGTCAATCATTAGTTCTCTAAGTAGATAAGTTATCTATCAGATTGAGCTAAGTCTTTCAGGGCAACATTAACCTGATGCATATATCCCGAATTGTTAATGATGTCTGGGGAGAGTCTATGAGCGGCGATCGCACTGTTTACAATATCGTTAGCAGTTAGTTCTCCTTCTCGAATCTCATTCATAAAAGTATTGTAGCTAGCAATTCCTTGGTCTTTAAAAGCACCGCGATATGCCGACTCAACGAGATTGGTTGGTGAAATTTGGTTAATACTGCTTTGCTCTGGGTTAACTAAAGTATAATCTTCTTTTTGGTTATTAGAAGTAACTGCGTTAGCCGAAGCTGGAAAAACATTTAATAGTGGAATAGCAGCTGCGATAGCTGTAGCACAAATACCAGAAACAAATAGTTTTACTTTTGAGCTTTTCATGGTCTTGACTCCCGTATTTAAATAAATTGTTTTTTTTGGAGTATAAAAATATTCTAGAAATCAAATGTCAGGAAGTTTGCAAGGTTATTTAGTTATTTTTCTCTGAGTCTCAATTGAGACTCAACGACATTGAGATAGCCTCGATCCTGTAAAGTTCGAGCGGGAATCAGATGAGCATCAATACCTGCTCGAACCAAACTTTTAGCAGTCACCCGATCCAGCATATACTGAGTTTTCAAAGCTCCATATCCAGGAATACCTTGACTTTCCAAACGTCCAGCTTGCGCCTGGGATACTAATACAAAAGGCATAACGGAACGTTCGACCCTAACTGACTCTTTTGCCCGTGCCAAAGCAGGCAAGCTAGTAGATAAAGTAAGAGCTGTAATTGAGATAGTAGAAATTAGTTTGACGATGGAGTTTTTCATAGCAATTGTAATTTCTATAGCTTTTCATGCTTAAACTCTAAAAAACAAACGTCAGAAACTTTGCAAGAAATATCGTGAGTTTAAAATCGTCGCTTGTTTGACTTAACAAACTTTAGTGACGCAATTTTTTTCGGTTTTTTCTTTCATTTCTCTCTGAAAAGTAGAGGATAACCATCAATAAAAAAAAAGCGATCGCCGAAGATAATCCTCTTGACAGAGATAGACCACCTTTTTCAAGGGGCTTAGTAAGAAAATCGCCAAAAGTTGCTCCAAAAGGTCTGGTAAATATGAATGCTAGCCAAAATAAGAGAATATCGTTCAGCTCGGTTAAATAGTGCAGAGCGATGACAACACCAATTACACCAGCCGTTAATAATGCTCCTTGTATGTAGCTAAGACCCATATTATCTGTTAGAAAGTCACCAAAAGCCGTACCCAAACTGTTGGAAAAAACGATCGCTAGCCAATAAGTAGTCTCAGCGTCTTTCCTAATTATTGGATAAACGCTCAAGTCGCGGTCGCGATAGTACCAAATGGTTAAAACTCCTAGAAGACAAGCTACTAAAACTAGAGAACCTATTGCATAGCCTAGTCCCAAAGAGCGATCCATCAAGTCTGAAACTTCTGTTCCTGCGGTAGTTGTAGCGATAATGGCTAACCAATAAAGGGCTGGGCGATATCGGTCTGCGTTAATTTGAAATAACAGCAGAATAGCTAATATGGCAAAGGTTATAGCAAACCCCACATAATAACCTAGTCCCAGTGACATTGAGATAAAATCACCTGCCGTTTCCCCAAGAGTGGTGGCAATGATTTTCATGAGCCAAAAGAAAATAGTGACTTTGGCTACTTTGTTCCTACCTCGATCTATGTTCTTATTCATGGCTTTAATTAATTTAAAAATCTGCTGGTTCGATCGCAATTAAGCTCTTTTCTTTTGCTTAAGGCTTAAGTAGGCAATTAAGATGGCGATCGTAGTAGTAAAGACAATCGTAGTTCCTACCGTCCCAAAACCCAGCCCACCATTTTTAACAGGTTGCGAGAGTAAATCCCCCATAGATGCTCCTAGTGGACGAGTTAAAATATACGCCAGCCAAAAGGTTAGGACTGCATCCATGCCAAAGCGATAATAGCCAATCGTTATAATCACAATTACCGTGCCAAATAGCAGTGCCGACACTCCGTAACCCAGATTTAATCTCTCTGCAAGTAAGTCTCCTGCTGCCGTACCCAAGGCAAACGTCAGTAGAATAGCTGCCCAATAAAACAGTTCTCTTTTGGTTGTTTTAATCGAGTGCATTGCCAACGTACCTTCGCTTCCGTACCAACAGGCAAAAACTGCCAATAAGCCAATAGTAAAGATTATGGTAATCGAGACTAAACTAACTCCCATCTCATCTACCAAGCGATCGGTAATTAAGGTGCCAACAATACTGACTAAAACCACCACAGCCCAGTAACTTACGGGAACATATCGTTTGAGCCTAAACTGGTTGAAAAGGACAATTAGCAACAACCCACCTATAATATAGGATGTAGCCGCCAAACCAAAATTGAGGGTAAATGCCAAAAAATCAGCTGCGGTTTCACCAACGGTAGTTGCCATAATCTTAATAATCCAGAAATAAAGGGTCACTTCTGGAACTCTATTCAACATCTTCATAACCTTTCTGTCTCCTAAAGTTTCGATTGAGAAAGTAGGAGTAGTCAAAAAAAGTCCAGAATGTGTGCTTATTCCAAGAATTTCTCGGCTACAGCATACAGCAACTAACCTTCTACTTCCTACATCAGCTAATTAGCAGATAAAAGAGCTAATTTAGTTCGGCTTCTAAAGCATTATTCATCTCTCCATCCCCATCACTTGCTGCCGCTATTCGAGCTTGCACGAAAGCAACACCCAAACTTTTTTGGGCAGAATTTTGAGTACTCTTAAGTCTTGGAAAAATATTAGAAGCGGTTTGAGAGCTTGTTGTAGATGCTGCTGCAAATTTAGCTAAGCTTGTGGTAGTAATTAAACACGTAGTTAAAAAAACTTTCTTAGAAATGTTCATCGGTGCCTAAATTTGTGTCGGACACCTTACTTTAAAAAGCAACTGTCAGGAACTTGGCAAGATTTTTTTCTATTTTGTGCGATCGATAAAGTAATGAACGATTATTTAGCTTTCTGTAGCTTCAGCATGGTAATACAGAAAGTAACCCATAAAAATCCCACACCATAACCAGCGATTATATCTGTCGGCCAGTGGACACCCAAGTAAAGCCGACTCAAACCGATCGCAGCGATTAGTATTGCAGCTATTAAATAGAAAACTCTAGCATATTGCGGAAAGTAATTTCCTAGCAAATAAGCTAAAAACCCATACAGCACCATAGAACCCAAAGCATGACCGCTAGATAACTGTAAGAGGTTTCAGAGATTAGTAATTTCCAAAGTTGAGGACGGGGTTTGCTAAAAGCTAACTTTAAACCGTAGCTGAGAACTGCTCCTCCCAAACAGTTAAGCAAGAAAATCTTAGCCTCTTGATAATATCGTCGCCACCACAGTATTCCCAAGGTCACTAAAGTAATCGCTACCACTGTACTGGGATTGCCCAAGCGAGTGACATTCAGCATTATCTTATCCAATGTGGGATTGGCAAACTGATGTATCCAGAGCAAAATGGCTTTATCAAAACTAAAAGCTTCCCGTTCTAATACTTCTTCAGAGAGCTTGGCTAATGTATAAATAATTGCCAAGCAGATTAATAGTCCTACCGTACCTATTGTGGTAATTAAAGTAACTATTCTGGGATTAACTTTTTGAAGCCAAAAATTAGCTAGTCTGCGTAGCCATGGTTGCATAATTAAAGTTACTAGAGTTTTAACGAGGTAATTCTACAGCACAAGCTTGAAAAATTAGCTCGATTTAGCGACGATTTTGAATAAAATTAAACACCAATGAGAGAATTATGGTTAGCAATAAACTCCCAATAATCGAAATGTGCATTTGAAAAAAAGCATTTAGGACAAGTAGCACGAGTACGAAGATTCCTAGTTGCCAGATTAAATCTTTTCTCATGATGAAATACTGTTACTTTTCTAACAGATTAACTTTAGGCAGAACGTCTCAAATCATAGATAACTTTATCGAGATACCAGCTTTGAGAATGACCTGGATGCTTGATTTTTTCTAGATTAATTAATCTTTGAGCCGTATCTTTTTGTCCGTGAACCAGTGTAAAAAGTTCGCGCTGTAGTTGTGAAAGAACACTTGCTTGTCGATAATTTTGATACCAACGATTGAAAATATTCATAAATTTCTGTTGAATTTGTTTATGATTCAACTTTAAGCAACGATGGTCAGAAACTTTGCAAGATTTAGGCTAATTCTACAAGCGTTTAGATTCTGTAGCTGTTGGCAAGCGCACGTCAAAACAGCTACCAACATTTGGTTGACTGGTAACGGTAATTGTACCTTTGTGTCTTTCGACGATCGCCTTGGTAATTGCTAATCCCAATCCCGAACCGCCTTCGTAATATGAGCGAGAGCGATCGGCACGCCAAAGGCGATCGAATATTCGGTCGAGATGTTTGCTATCGATGCCAATCCCCGTATCTTCGATTGTCACTAAAAGTTCTCGACCGAGACGCTTGCTACTTACCTCTACTTCTCCCCCAACAGGAGTATATTGAATCGCGTTTTGAATCAAATTGGTAAAGGCTCTTATCAATTTTGCTTCATCTCCGTTCAACCATAAGCCAATTGCAATCTCAGCTTTGAGTTCGATCTGTTTAGTTTGTGCCTGGGGTTTGTATAGTTTAATCAAGTCTGTTAGTAGAGTCGTGAGATTAATTCTTTCAAATTCAAAACTGGAAACTCGATCGGTGCAGGCTAAAAGCAATAAATCTTCTGTTAGTTGCGACATTTGCTCTGTTGCCATGGCGATCGCCTGAAATTTCTCCTCATCCCCAGGGCGGATTCCTTCAGGATAGGTCAAAGCTACTTCCGCATTGGTGCTAATTGCCATCAGGGGACTTCGCAGTTCGTGAGAGGCATCGGCAGTAAACTGTTTGAGGCGATTGAAACTTTCCTCAATGGGCTGCATTGCTTGACTGTTAAGCCAACCACTACCCAAGCTACTGAGAACTATAGCTACGATTGCACCTACAGCTAACCCCACATCCAGCTTGGCGATCGTTTCATCTATTTCTTCTAAAGATTGAGTGGCACGAAGATAACCGATTAGCTGCCGATTATTCTTATCAAAAATTGGCAAGGTTATAACTTCAAGCCCTTTTTCATCTATTTGACTACGAACGGTTGGTTCTGCTGCTAAAGGTAGAGTAGAAATATAGCGAGTGCTGCCTTGCTGTTCTAATAGTTCTCCTTTGGGATCGAACCACTGAAAAGCTTGTTGAGCTTCTTCTAATAATTGTGGGGAAAACTCCATCTCCCACTCAAACTCTCCCTCATCCATCTCTGCACTACCTGCCGTATTAAGAGCGATCGCCATCAGTCGTTCATTTGCTTGCTGTTTTAGGTTACTAATAAAAACTAGCCGTACCGCAAAAGCCGATCCCAGCAAAACTAAACCTAAAACCAGTAAGTTGGATAGAAATAGACGGTAGCGAATCTTTCGGAACATAATTACAATTGGCTAATTTTCTAATGAACCCAAACGATAGCCAACACCATAAACTGTTTCGATTAAATTATTTCTACTTCCTGCTGCTTTTAGTTTCTGACGCAGGTTAGTAATATGAGTCTTGATCGTGCCTTCTCCCGATGATTTGTCAAACTCCCAAAGCTTATCGAGAATAGCGGTGCGGGTTAAAATCTGTTTGGGATGGCGTAAAAAGTATTCGAGTATTAGGTATTCTTTGGGAGTAAGTGAGAGCAAATTACTGTCATATGTTACTTCTCCCGTACTGGGATTGAGTTGGAGTTGCTGATAACTGAGAATTTTCGGTTTGAGTTCGTGGCATCTGCGGGATAAAGCCCTAATTCTGGCAGCTAATTCTTTGAGTTTAAATGGTTTGACTAAATAGTCATCTGCTCCTGCATCTAAGCCAATTACCTTATCATCGGTAGTATCTTTAGCAGTGAGCATCAATATTAAAGCTTTTGATTTAGCTTCTCGCAATCGCTTACACAGGGTAATGCCATCTAATTTAGGTAGCATCAAATCTAACAAAATTAGATCGAATTCAGCCCCTTGAGCATATTCCCATCCTTCAATACCATCTCTAGCTATTTCTACTACGTGATGTTCGTTTTTTAAACCTTCTGCTAGCGGTTTGGCAATGCGATCGTCATCTTCTACTAACAAAATTTTCATAATTTTACTTTCTCTTGTAAAAATTTTAGCGAATCAAACTGTGTATCCAAAAAGCCAGAATAACTCCTGCAATCGACCAAATAGCAATAATTATTACTGATGCATTCCAACTTTGAAGTTGATTTTTATCTGAGGCAACTGTCGCTTCTGCTTGACGACGACAATCATCCATAATCTCTGTGGGAATTAATTTGATGAGCAATACAATTACCAATGGCAGTAAGATTAAATCGTCCAACAGTCCTAACACTGGGATGAAATCAGGAATTAGATCGATGGGACTAAGGGCATAGGCGATTGCGCAACTAGCTATAAATTTTACATACCAAGGAGTTCTCGCGTCTTTACAAGCAAGATTTAGAACATAGGTTTCTTGTTTGAGTTCCCTGGCTTTTTGTCGCCACTGTTTCATCATGCAGCTACTATAAAATACTGGTTAATTCGATTATTTTATAATTGGTGAAAGTGCCTCAGCTTGCTAGCGAGCGAGATATGACTCCGCGATCGAATATTTGTCCATTCGTACCTACTCCTAAAATTTCTAGTCTATCTGAATGTACTTCAACAACAGCGAAACCCAATCTAGACAAGGAATAAGCCGTCCAATCTGACTCTCCAACATCTCTTAGTTTTGCACCATTACCGCAGGTCAGATATGTCGTACCTTCAATTGGTTTAGTTCTCTCATAGTGATGTTCGTGTCCGTTAAGATAAAGTTGAACTCCGTAGCGAGAAAACAGAGGCGTGAGACGCTCTATCAGTTCATGGTTGACTCCATATTTCCCAGAAGAATACATTTGATGATGTCCAAATACTACTTTCCAAGGCTTTTGAGATTTTGCTAGTTTTTTTTCTAACCATGTCAACTGTTCCGACCAGGGAGCTTCGGGGTTGGTATCGAGGGCAAAAAATTGTACGTTACCCCGTTCAAAAGTGTAATAGCGACCATCCATATTAAATTCCGCGTAGCGAATTTGATCCTCGCCGTTTTTGGTTTCTATGTCATGATTGCCAATAGCAGCATAAAACTTAACTTTTTGTTCTCTTAGCTCTCTATAGGGGATTTCAAAGGTATCCTCTATTTTTTCAATTTCACCATGCTCGTAAATATTATCTCCTAGTAGCAGTACCGCAGGAAAAGGATTTGCTGCAAAAAAACAACTCATCGTCTTAGCCACACCATATTGTCGATTATCCCCAGTTCCTACATCCCCTACTGCGACAAAGCTTGATAATAAATTTGTCGATCTGCTCTTAAATCTAGGACAGGTTTTGTATTCAAGCGGATATTGAATTGATAAATAGGTATGACCGCCCAAAGCTAACCAAAGTCCGCCCAATCCCCCAAGTGCCAGTAACTTTCTTCGTTTCAACAGTCTCGTTTCTCTTGTTCGACAGTAAAGCGATCGTAGAATAGAGGGAAAGTGTCAAGAACTTTGCAAGATTGTTTGGTATCGGTTACTCGATTTTTTGGGGTTTTATCCAACTGCATTCTGTAAACGCACAATAGTATTAAGTTCGGCTTATTTGATTTTTGCCGATTCAGCTTCTCCTTTAATTGTGGAAAAAATCAAAGCTCTATAACTGCCATAATCGCATTTTCAGTAAAGCTGACGATACTCAAAAAGGCTTTAGAATTTTACCGCCGACGTAAGCATATTTAAACGCTAGCTTATTAATATAGACGGCTTTTATTACCGAGATACTGCCACTGACACCGATAAACAGAAAAGTAATACCCGTTACTAAGGAGAGAGAAATCTTAGTGCAATCGTTTTAGCTCACAACGGCAGTCTGGAAGTGCAGTGTGAAATTGGGAAAGGAAGAAATTTCATATTGAGATTGCTCACACATTATTAGTAGTAGAAGAAACTGAAGATTGTATTTGTTCATCTGAATAGACATTCATGTGTAAAATGAGTATCATTATCATAAGGGTAAGTAAAAAGCTGTATTGACTCAGCCAAATTGATTGGTTCAGAGCCCAATAAAATGAATAAAGTTGATAAATCGAACAAACAAAGTTCTGCGGAATCAAGCGCACCAACTTGTGATTCGCCTTTAGTTCATTTAGAGCAAGTACGCCAAGTACAATCTAAAATTGTAACTACAGAAAAAGCACAGCAGATGGCTCAGTTTTTTGGGGCAATGGCTGACCCTCATCGCCTTAAGCTTCTTTCTGCTTTGGCTAAAGCCGAACTTTGTGTTTGCGATCTAGCAGCAGTAGTCAAGATGAGCGAATCGGCTGTGTCTCATCAGTTACGTTTGCTCCGAAACCTTCGCTTAGTGAAGCATCGTCGTGAAGGGCGTAACGTCTATTACAGCTTGACAGACGCGCACATTGCCAATCTCTATCGAGAAGTAGCCGAACATTTGGACGAAGTTTAATTCTTTTTCGGACTCATTGCTTAATTGCTTTTTTTTGGATATTATCTGAACAAGTATTCAATTGTTCAATAATCAAATCCATTTAAATGTATAGATAGTGTCAAGTCAACATTCCTCTGGTTGCTGTTCGACCGATAAAAGTCATAATCATCAAGGTCATGACCACAGCCACGAACATGGTGAGTTCGATTTACGTCGAGAGCTTATTCCCTTAAGTATCGCGATCGCTTTATTTCTGGTGGGATTAATTTTTAATCAGCCTTTGCACGATACCCCAGGAGCAATCGCTGAGTATGCAGTTTTGATTCCCGCTTATCTAATTAGCGGTTGGAGTGTGTTAACCAGTGCGGGGCGGAACATTCTGCGGGGTAAAATCTTTGATGAAAACTTCTTGATGACCATTGCCACTTTGGGAGCGGTCGCGATTCACGAATTGCCCGAAGGTGTGGCGGTAATGCTATTTTTCCAGATCGGCGAACTATTTCAGGGTTTTGCAGTTGGGCGATCGCGCCGTTCGATTAGATCGTTACTAGAAGTACGTCCTGACAAAGCGAATCTCAAGATAGATGGTGAAATTAGAGAAGTTGCACCAGAAAAAGTAGAAGTTGGAGATACCATCGTTATTAAACCAGGGGAGAAAGTACCTCTAGATGGAGAAATCTTAGCGGGTAGTTCCCAGGTAGATACTTCGGCACTTACGGGGGAATCAGTCCCTCGCACGGTAAAAGAAGGCGAAACAATTCTAGCAGGGGCAATCAACCAAACAGGTAGCTTAACGGTTCGAGTCACCAAACTGTTTGCCGAATCTTCCATCGCTAAGATTTTAGATTTGGTCGAAAATGCTAGCAGTAAAAAAGCTCCTACAGAAAAATTTATTACTCGTTTTGCCCGTTATTATACTCCCGTTGTCGTTTTTCTCTCTCTAGCAGTTGCCATTTTACCGCCCCTACTGATTCCTGGTGCGACTAGCGAACAGTGGGTTTATCGAGCTTTAGTGTTATTAGTCATTTCCTGTCCCTGCGGACTAGTTATTAGTATTCCTCTGGGTTACTTTGGCGGGGTTGGTGGTGCAGCCAAAAGAGGAATTTTAGTTAAAGGTTCGACTTTCCTCGATGCTCTAACCGATGTCAAAACGGTTATTTTTGATAAAACTGGAACGTTAACCGAAGGGGTATTTCAAGTTACTCAGGTAACGCCTTATAACGGCTATAGCGAAAAAGAAATACTAACTGTTGCTGCGCTCGCTGAATCTCAATCCAATCATCCCGTAGCGCGATCGATTGTGGAAGCTTACGACAATAAAATCGCTACCTCTGACATTACGATTACCGATTCTGATGTCACCGACTATGAAGAAATACCAGGACACGGTATAAGAGCTAAAGTTCGGGGAAGGTCAGTCTTGGCAGGAAACGATCGCCTATTACATCGAGAGAATATAGAACACAATACCTGCAATGTAGAAGGAACGGTAGTTCATTTAGCCATAGATCGCAAATATGCTGGCTATATCTTAATCTCTGACAGAATCAAAGAAGATGCCTCAAGAGCGATCGCTCAATTGAAAAAAGCAGAAGTCAGCGAAACCGTAATGCTGACGGGAGATAATCGAGTTGTAGCTCAAAGTGTAGCCGATAAACTCGGCTTAGATACCTATAAAGCCGAATTGCTGCCAGAAGACAAAGTAGAGGCGATCGAGCAGTATCTCCGTAAATCTGACACAAAAAGTAAAGTGGCATTTGTGGGCGATGGTATTAACGACGCACCTGTAATTGCTAGAGCGGATGTAGGGATGGCAATGGGGGCATTGGGTTCGGATGCAGCGATTGAAACTGCCGATGTTGTGCTAATGGACGATGCCCCATCCAAGGTAGCAGAGGCAATAAATATAGCCCGTAAAACTCACACTATTGTCTGGCAGAACATCATCCTAGCAATGGCAGTTAAAGCCCTATTTATTTTACTCGGTGCGATCGGTATTGCAACTCTTTGGGAGGCGGTGTTTGCCGATGTCGGGGTAGCACTGTTAGCGATTTTAAATGCTACTAGGGTTTTAAAAGTTAACTGAAGCCTGAAATAAAAATCTATACGCGGGTAGTTGGAGGAAAGAATGTATCGAGTAATGAGTGAAAGTTCGGGAAACGTTGTAGGAATTAAAGTAAGCGAACAATTAACGGAACAAGATTATCAAACTTTAGTACCGCTACTAGAAAAAGCAATCGGCGAACATGAAAAAATCCGCTTACTTAGGGATATGGATGACTTTGAAGGCTGGAGTTTAGATGCTCTCTGGCAAGATTTAAAATTCGATTCCGAGCATAAAAATAATATCGAACGTCTTGCTTTGGTGGGCGATAAACAATGGGAAAAGTGGATTTCACAATCTACGAAACTATTTTTTGAAGAGGCTAAATATTTTGACCGCGACCGCGCTATTAAAGCCTGGAATTGGCTTCGAGCATAAATAGATTCAAAAAAATAATGTGAGATTTTTTATGAGACGAAGAGGTTCTACTCCCTGGATTTATCGCTGGTCGCGTCCTTTAATCGCGGGAATAGCCAGCATCGGCGCGGTGGGGACGGGTTATTTAACAGTAGTCAAATTAACTGAAGGAACGGCAGCTTGCCCTACAGGTGGTTGTGATGTGGTGCTATCGAGTCCTTATGCCACTGCGTTTGGTTTACCCCTGACTCTGTTTGGTTTCTTGGGCTATTTGAGCATGATTATCTTTGCCGTCGCGCCCCTTTTGGTAACTTCCCCTAAGAAAAAGAAACTACGCGCCAAACTCGAACAGTGGACGGGTTTATTGCTGTTTCTGGGAGGAACGGCAATGGCGGTATTTAGCAGCTATTTGATGTATCTCCTTGCCTTTGTCATCAAAGCTGTTTGTATTTATTGTGTTGTCTCGGCTTTGCTTTCAGCCAGTTTGTTTATTTTGTCGATTATCGGTCGTTATTGGGAAGATCTTGGACATTTGCTGTTTTCGGGTGTAGTTGTGGCAATCGTGGTTTTAGTCGGAACGCTAGGGGTATATGCCAATATCAATAATCCCCAAGTTGCCGAGTCCAACCCTTACGCCGTTACTACCGAATCGGGGACTGCTGAAGTTGCTCTCGCCCAACACCTGACCCAACAAGGCGCAAAGATGTATGGGGCTTATTGGTGTCCTCACTGTCAGAATCAAAAACAGTTGTTCGGTAAGGAAGCATCCAGTCAAATAGATTATGTTGAGTGCGATCCTTCAGGTGAAGAGCCTCGACCCGATCTTTGTCAAACAGCAGGTATTCAAGGTTTTCCTACCTGGGAGATCGAGGGGAAATTGTATCAAGGAGAAAAAACACTAGCAGAGTTAGCCAATTTATCGGGCTATCAGGGCGATCGCAATTTTACTAACGCTTCCGAACACGGACATTAATGCTATTTTTCTCTAATTCAGTTTTCTATTTTAAAAACAAATGAGCGAATATTTTTTGCTTAAGGTTAAGCGGTGGGTTTTCAGGATTGGTCGAACAAAACAGATGCAGCTAAAACTACTTATATTCAAACTCGCTCTTTTAAACGGAATTATCGGAACGATGCTTCCTGTAAATGCTCATTCACCAAAAGAGACATTGGAACAGTGGGAAGCAGATGTAGAAGTCAATCAGCTTTTGAGGCAAGGGAAAGAATTGATAGAACAAGGCAGACTAGTGGAAGCTTTGAGTGCTTACCAGCACGTAATTAGTTTAGAAAGTGAAAATCCCCGCGTCTTTTCGGCAATTGGCTACGTACGAGCAACCCAGTCCAACTTTTCTGCAGCAGTAGAGGCTTTCCAAAAAGCGATCGCCCTAGAACCTGACAATCCTCACTTTTACTACGGACTGGCTTACAGCCTTGCTAGTTCCGAAGCTTATGCTGAAGCTGCTGATGCTTACAATCAAACCATCAAACTCGACCCCAACCTTGTCAATGCTCATTTAGGTTTGGGAGTAGTGCTGCTACGCCAACAAAACTACGACGGTGCATTGGATGCTTTTTTAAGAGTAACCACCCTCGCTCCAGATAATGTTAACGTTCTCGCTTATCGCACGATGGGAACTATCTTACTTCAAAAACAACAGTTTTCCAAGGCGATCGAGGTTTTACAACGAGCAGCCGAACTCGCTCCCTCTGAAAGTACGATTCAACTAGATCTGGGAATTGCTTGGTTGAAGTTAAACAATACTTCTAAAGCTATAGCAGCTTTTGAACGGGCTGCCGAGTTAAATCCCAATGATGGCAAAATTCATTTTCAGGTGGGCAAAATTCTCCAAATAGAAGGCGATGTTGACGCAGCATTAACTGAGTATCGCAAAGCAGCCAATATACAACCAGATTCAGTGGAAACTAGAAAAGCGATCGCCGATATCCTTTTAGAACAGCAGGATTACTTAATGGCGATCGTCGAACATCGTCAGGTAATAGTTCTTCAGCCCAAAAATGCCAAATCCTATTACCATCTAGGACTGGCATTGAAAGAAAGACAGCGCATCGAAGAAGCTATTAACGTCCTCGAACAAGCCCTAAAGCTCTATCAACAGCAGAGTAACGCCGAGCGGGTAGAGACTGTTGAAAATATTTTAGATGAATTACAAGAATAGCTAATGATACCAGTTCAAAGCGATCGCCATAGCGAAATACCTTTAGAAGAATCTAAAACTCAACCACTGAAATTATTATGGATTGTTTTATGTCTGCGAAGTGGGCTATTTTTAGCTGAATTAATTACGGGACTTCGAGTACATAGTTTATCCCTTATCGCTCTATCTGGACATCTTTTTATCGATCTGATGGCGATCGCTATTGCCATAGCTGCTGCTTGGCTGGTAGAGCATTCTTCTCCTAGAAAACTACCCATAAAACCCGAACAAATCGAGGCTATAGCTGCTTTACTGAACGGTTTGATTCTTTTGGTAGTAGCAGGAGCGGTTGTTTGGGGAATTTTGCATAACGTTCGAGCTTCTGCTTCTGAAGCTGGTTTACCGATGTTGGCAATAGCAGCATTAGGACTACTTGTTAAAGGGATAAATGCCAGTTTGCTTTACGAAGAAAGCCACCACAACTTAAATGTGCGGGGTGTATTCTTCCATGCGATCGCCGATGGTGGTAGTTCCTTTGGTTTGCTTGTAGCAGCCTTAGCCATTTTCTACCTCAATTGGCTTTGGGCAGATACGGCAGCTAGTTTATTAGTGGTTATTTTTATGCTGATAAGTGCCATCTCCTTGTTGAGAGATAGTTGCTCTCTTTTAGTTAATCTTGATAGAGAGAATAGACAATACTATTAATTTTTCTCTAACTCTATTCATTATTTTAAACCTGATTTCAAATTGTCAATTTTGAAAGTAAATTTTACCATAATTGCTAGTTATCCAGCACCATTAAGGCTGCTAATATTCTTGTTATTTCTCTTGTTTTTATGGATTCCTGTGGCACTCCCTTTTTATTTACTGCTGAATAGTAACAAAAACTTGACCACAATTGTTACTATGACGTTGCTTTATCTAGAGTTTATAGGTTTATTGTTTCTTTGGCATAAACAACTTTATGCCAAAGAAAATTGGTGGCAAACTTATGGATTATATTTCACTCGAAAAAATGCCATTGAATTATTGAATGGCTTAGGTATTGGACTATTATTAATTTTTAGTCTATTTATTTTAGAAGTAAGTTTAGGATGGGTGAATCTTCTTAATTCATCTGAAAATTTAACTCGGATAGTTTTTGAGGGTCTACTAAGTTCATTAGGGATTGCTATGGCAGAGGAACTATTCTTTAGGGGGTGGTTGTTAGAGGAATTGAAACGGGATTATTCTACGATAAATAGCGCATTATTCAATGGAATTATTTATGCCACATTGCACTTTTTAAAACCTATTGAAGAAATTATTAGAACGTTTCCTCAATTCCCCGCTTTATTTTTATTAGGATTAACTTTAGCTTTGGCAAAATCAGTAAATTCGGATAAATTAGGAATTTGTATTGGTTTACATGGAGGTTTGATTTGGGGATATTATATATTTGATGTGGGTGAATTATTGAACTATACAGGAAAAGTTTCTCCCTTAATTACTGGAATTGATAATAATACAATGGCTGGTGTTATAGGACTATTTTTTTTAGGAATTTTAAGTTTTTGGTTTTGGAAAAAATATAGATCAACAAATTTATATTTATAATATGAACATTTGGATTTGGGCTGTAGTTCTTATTGCTGCTGTTTGGGCAGCCCATTGGGGTGCAGAACAACTAGACGAACCCCTAAAGAAATTACGACGACAGTGGGGATTAACTCAGGTAGCTGGCGCAGCTTTTGTGGGATTGGCTGCTGCTAGTCCCGAAATTGGTATCAATACGGCGAGTGCTATTAGAGGAGTATCGGATATCGGCTTGGGAACGATGCTGGGGTCAAATATCATTGCTATTCCTATACTTGTTACAACTGCTTACTGGGCTTCTCGCCGAGAGCAATTAGGAGATAAAGACGATCCAGAATTAGGAGAAGATTTTGATACCCATGCCCGTCACCGCCAGCAAAGATTGTTGCGAGTGGAAAAAACAGCCGTCAGTGTCCAAGCGATTCCCTATTTGGCAATTATTGCCGTAGTAGCTGTTTTGACTCTGCCCAAATCGGTACGGGGGCTTCAGCCCATCGATGGTTTGGTCATGGCGATCGTCTATCTAGCCTATCTCGGACAGGCGGTATTTCGCGGTCGTCAGCAAGGTAGAGAGGTGCAGTGGACAAAGCAGGAAACGTTGAGGGCGATCGCGGGGGTTGTAGTTTTAGCGGTTGGCGCGTATTTTACGGTAAGGGCAACCGAAAATATTGTTGGTGCGATCGGTATTTCGGAAATTATCGGAGGACTATTCATCACCGCACCAATGGCAATGTTACCAGAACTATTTGCCACCTGGAGTGTCACCCGTAGCGGACAGGTAACTGCTGCTACTACTAGCGTTATCGGCGACCACGCCGTAACTATGACCATCGCTTTTGTCCCCTTAGCATTAGCAACTGCACCAGTTAACGATCTTCAGCTTTATTCCGTTAATCTTGCTTTTGTCGCTCTGATGCCAGCTTTATACGCTGCCTTTATTCATTGGGGAGGGAGAGAACACGGCTTTCAGTTTTGGCAAGTATTAGTTCTAGATAGCGTTTATCTAATTTATCTCTACATTATGCTCTTTGGCGTACTCAATGTTTTGTAAACCTAAAATCACTTCTCTAAACAGCCTATATTTACTAGCATCTGTTAAAATATGAGAAGATTATGAAAAGAAATAAGATGATATTTGATGTTTCCAGGCGATCGCTGCTGGGAATGGGATTGCTCGGAGGGGGAAGTATTTTAAACAGGTTTTTACCCAGTCAGGCATTAGCTCAAAAGCCCAGGCAGCACAACAATCACTTTACTAACAGTGCAGTTCACGGTGGCAGCACTACAGTGGGAGATGTGGATAATGCACGTAATGGTTTTAGTCCCCGCGATATCTTAACTGATTGGGACGGGGGAAAAGTGTCTCAATTACCCGACGGTCAGACTTTGCGAGAATATGACATGACCGTAGAAGAACGGGAAATTGAAATTGCCCCTGGAGTGTTTTATCCCGCCTGGACGTATAATGGTCGCGTTCCTGGTTCTACCATTAGAGTTACCGAGGGCGATCGCGTGAGAATTAATTTTCGCAACAACAGTCAGCATCCCCATACCATTCACTTTCACGGTATTCATTCCGCCAGACAAGATGGCGTTCCAGGAACGTTAGAAGCGATGCCAGGAAAAGAAGTCGTCTACGACTTTGACGCTAAACCTTTTGGCTGTCATCTCTATCACTGTCATTCTGCCCCTTTTAAGCGACACCTGCATAAAGGACTCTACGGCGCATTCATTGTCGATCCCGAACCCAAACGCCATCCAGAAGCCGAACAGATAGCACGATCGCGTTTATTAGGAACTCCCGAAAACCAACAGTGGCAAGAATTCTTAATGGTGATGAATGCTTTTGACACTAACTTCGATAAGTCAAACGAATTTTACGCCGTTAATACGATTCCTCACGAATTTATGAAGCGACCCCTCCGCATCGAACGCGATCGCCCCGTGCGAGTTTATCTGATTAACGTGACGGAGTTCGATCCAATTAACTCTTTTCATCTTCACGGTAATTTTTTTGACTATTACGATAGCGGAACTACTCTGACTCCCACCCTTCGCACTGTCGATACCGTGATGCAGTGTCAGGGGCAACGAGGCATTTTAGAATTTTCTTTTCAAGAACACGCACCAGGACAGTATATGTTTCACGCCCATCAATCGGAATTTCTCGAACTCGGTTGGATGAGTGCTTTTGAGGTAGTGGCATAGTGCGAATACAAGTTTTAAGTTCCATATTTTATTTTCTATTAGCTGGATTATGTGAGATTGGCGGAGGCTATTTAATTTGGCGGTGGTTGAGAGAAGGAAAAAGCTGGAAAGAAGCTCTAGCAGGCAGTTTAATTCTTACAGTTTACGGTTTAATAGCTACCCTGCAACCTGCTAACTTTGGGCGCGTTTATGCAGCTTACGGGGGAATTTTTATCACTCTGGCAATTGTTTGGGGATGGCGAGTTGATGGCATTGTGCCAGACCGTTTCGATTTGTTGGGAGGTGCGATCGCTCTTTTGGGGGCTGGCATTATTATGTACGCCCCTAGAAGGTGAAAACACTGCGCGGTCAACGTTTCGAGGCAACCTCGAAACTACGCGCACTAAATCTAATTAATATTTGAGGTATCGTGATGAAAAAAACCTGGCTTTGGGCAATCTTGCCTTTTATTGCCCTGATAACTTCGATAGGTGTTTTTCTCTCTACCAATCCCCTCAGTCCTTTGGGGATTTCTGCACCCCCTTTAGAAAATCTGACCGTAGAACGAACCGTATTGAGCGATCGCGGTATTTCTTTGTTAGTCAGGGCGGAAGGTTCAGAACCAATGCAAATTGCTCAAGTGCAGGTAGATGGCTCTTACTGGACGTTTACTCAAAAGCCTCCTGGTGCTATACTAAGACTTTCAACCGCTTGGCTCGATATACCCTATCCTTGGGTAGAAAACGAAGCCCATCATCTCAATTTTGTCACCAATACGGGTCTTAGTTTTGAACACACTATCGATGTGGCGGTAGCCACGCCTCAATTCTCCCTGAGTCGTCTTTGGGGCTTCACTTTATTAGGGTTATATGTTGGTGTCGTGCCTGTGGGATTGGGAATGTTGTTTTATCCTTTCCTTAAAACTTTAGGTGGAGAGGGAATCAAGTTTATTCTCGCTTTGACCTTGGGAATGTTGGCTTATCTTTTAGTAGATACTATTGAAGAGGGGTTGGAGCTAGCCAGTGGTGCAGCCAATGCTTTTTCGGGTAGCATTTTGGTTTGGGCGATCGCAGCTATTTCTTTTCTGGCAATTTTAGCTATTGGTCGCAGTCGGAGTCAAGCTCCTGAAGGACAAAGCCTATCTACTTTCCTATCTTTCAGTATCGGCATTCATAATTTAGGAGAAGGATTAGCAATTGGTACGGCTTTTGCTGTTGGAGAAGCAGCACTCGGTTCGCTTTTGGTCGTTGGTTTTACTCTGCACAACCTCACAGAAGGCATTGGTATTGCTGCACCGTTAGTTAAAGCTAAACCTAAATTAATCACTTTTTTCGGCTTAACCGCTTTAGCGGGGCTACCTGCGGTATTAGGAACGTGGCTCGGCGTGTTTGCCTTTTCTCCACATTGGGCAGTAGTATTTATGGGTATCGGTGCGGGAGCGATCTTACAGGTAATTGTGGAAGTGGGTTCGTATCTGGCACGAACCGCCAGCAAAATCGGTGGTACTTGGTTATCTAAGATTAGTTTGGCAGGATTTAGTGCGGGATTGATAGTAATGTACGGTACGGCATTGCTGGTTAACTTCTAGCTGTTCAAAAGAAGCCTGATGTCAGATCGATTTTAGTTTCTATTACTAGAATGGTATTGAGAGGTGAATATTCTCGTTCCGAGTTACAGCAAGAACGATCCAGTAATGAAACCGATTAAAATATTAGGCATTTTATTAGGGATGACATTAACATTTGGAGGATTTTCGGTTTTTGTCAGACCAGCTTTAGCTATTGCTTCTACCGACCGCATGAATGCTGAAAGCCTGTTCGAGCGCGGTACGGAAAAAATTAATCGCGGTGACTACCAATCGGCAATTGCTGACTTCGATCGCGTTATTGAACTCAATCCTAACTATATTGAAGCTTATTGTAGTCGGGGAATGGCACACTTTGGCTTGGGAAATATGGAACGAGCGATCGCTCAATTCGATTTGGCATTAAAAGTTGCTCCTCGTCATGCTGATGCTTTGAATAGAAAAGGTATCGTTCTGGCACAGCAAGGCAATCTAGAGCGAGCAGTTAACAGCTTCGACCGAGCTTTAAATCTTAATTCTAACTTTGTTGATGCCTATTACAATCGAGGTAAGGCGCGTACTGAATTAGGAAATCTTCAAGGTGCGATCGCTGATTATGACGCAGCAATTAAGCTCGCTCCTAATTTAGCTGAAGCCTATGGTAATCGTGGATTTGTTCGCGCTCGAATAGGAGAAAAACAAAAAGGTTTAGAAGATTTACAACTGGCAGCAAAGCTGTTTTTGGATTCGGGAAATATAGCTGGATACAAACAAACACTTGCTTATATTCAAATGATTCAAAAGTAGTTTGATTAGTCAAGATACTATGGATACGCTAGAAATTAAAGGACAAACCTCATCCAAGTTCGATTGTGGGTCGGGATTATCGAGCCAACTAGTACGATACCCTTCTAATTCTTTTTTGAACAGATTCATCCGCTTAATCTGAATTTCTAGTTGCTCGATCTTGTCATCTAATAAACCCCGTACTAAATCGCAGGGTTTTTCTCCGCGATCGCGTACATCGAGAATTTGTTTGATTTCTTCTAGAGTGAATCCCAGAGTCTGAGCTTTTTTAATAAACTGCACCTGTGAACCTGCTTCTTGGCTATAGTAACGATAGCCATTATCGCCTCTCTGTACGGGAACTAAAAGTCCAAGATCGCTGTAGTAACGTAAAGTTCCTACAGCAAAACCCGTTTGCTTGGCTAATTCTCCAATTTTCAAATAAGACATCTTACCTTACAGTTATTTTGCTACTAATAAAGTATAAACTCTCTAGCCGACTAGAGAGTCAATCGGTCGCCCGAATTTACTTTGAGCGCGTGTGACCAATCGTTGGTCAAGGTAATTAGAAGCAATATAATGATGTTTATCTATTTAACAGCCTCTTGCAAGCGAACGATCGCAGCAGGTTCGGCTTCTTTAATTTTGGCTGTTTCCGCTTCGCCTGTAAAAGTATTGAACAGAAGTACTCCACCCATAACTGCCATAATCGCATTCTCGGCAAAGCTGACGACACCTAATGGCGTTCTCGAACCACCACCAACACAGGCACAGTTGAGGTCTAATTTGTCGATGTATACCGCTTTGAATACAGAAATTCCGCCACTAACACCAATAGCTAGAGAAGCTACTCCTGTTGCTATGGGTGCAACTCCCGACAAAAAGCCCAGCCCGATCGCTAATTCAGCAAAAGGATATACTTTGGCGTAGGGTCGAATTCTTTTGGTAATTAGGTCGTATTTTTCAAAACCTTGGGCAAAAGATTCGATATCCATTAGCTTGAGGGTAGCCAGCAGGGATAGAGAGTAACCCATAAACCCAGTTATGCCCATAGTGGTAGCCAAAGCTAGTAGCCCTGCGGAGGAAAAGACGGCGATAACGGGAACGTAAGAAGTTTCATCCTCTTCTTCTTCTACCTCGACATCCAATTTTTCGGCTAAGTCAGAATAGCCACCAATTCTCTCATCCCCTGCAAAAATCTGAGGCGTAGTTTTGACATTGTGTTTGGCTTTGAACTCATCTATCTCTTCACGTGATCGCAGTTTGTGGTCTTCAAAATCGATCCCTTGTTCATTGAGTAATTTAACTGTCTTAACTCCCCAAGGACATTCGTGTTCGGGGGTTAACATCCGATATACTCTTACTTTTTCTGTGTTTTTTAGAGTATTAGTCATAATTGTATGTCAAGCGTTTTAAAATGCTATGAATATAGAATAAACTCTACAGTCAACTGTAGAGTCAAGTATTTGGCGAGAAAAATTGCTTCTAGAAATTTGTTGTTTAAAATGGCTACTAGCTGACAAATACTTATGCTTCGACAGCCAGTAGCAATTCAAACTTATGCTGCTGCTGCCATTTGACGGCAAGATTCGGCACAGCGACGACAGGATTCGGCACAGCGTTGGCAGTGGTCGCTATCATGTTTGCCGCATTCTTCAGCGCAGCGATCGCAAGCATCGACGCAGACACCACACATTTGAGCGTGAATACCAGAGGAACGCATCATCAAACGGGCGCAAAGGTCACAGGTGTCGGAACAGTCACGACATAGTTCGATACACTTAGACATCATTTGCACCATGTCGCTGTTTAAACAAGCGGTAGCGCAGTTCTCGCAATCTTTTAGACAATCAAGGCAAGCCTGAATACATGAATCTAAATTGGATGATTGAGTAGTAGAAGCTGTCATAATTGAATTTTCCACATTATTGGTTTTGTTGTAGTGTAGTTTTACCTACAATTTCTAAGCTATAGAGGTTGAATAAACATCACATCTTTCTTATGAGTGAATCGTAATTTATGACTAAAGAAAGAAAGACATTTCATTCTAATTTCATTTTTATGTTGTAAGAAATTTTAATAGTCATTTTTATATTTAAAACTTATCTGCAATTCATAGTATTGTACTGCAAAAGCAGATTATGATAGGCTATAAATACAGAATAAAAATATTTTTATAACAATAACGATCGATAATTACCCGACCAAAATAATATATTTTAATTTAAAAACTCTGTTTTTTATCGAAGCTTTTGTTTTATAAACTAATATTTATAATTAGCAATATTATTAAATTTAGTAATTACCTAAATTAAAACAATCGTCAGAATAAATAGGTAAAATACGAGATGCGAATTTTGTTAGTTGAAGATGAGCCAGATTTGGGAGCAGCCCTAAAAGATACGTTAAATCAACACAATTATGTTGTTGATTGGGTTTTAGATGGTCATGAAGCCTGGAACTATTTAGAAACCGAAGAGATAGAATATCACGTAGCGATTTTTGACTGGATGCTACCAGGATTATCGGGAATTGAACTCCTGCGACGATTGAGAAGACAAAAAAGCTTTTTACCAGTATTAATGTTGACCGCTAAAAGCGAGATCGAAGATAAGGTAACTGGTTTGGATACAGGTGCGGACTATTATCTGGTTAAACCATTTGGTATGCAAGAGTTACTAGCAGTAATACGGGCATTACAGAGGCGATCGCCCGAACTCGCACCACAACAGTTAACTTTAGGCTGTCTGTCTCTCGATTACAGTAGCAATTCGGTTTGTGTCTGCGATGCTCAAAATTGCCAGCAAACAGTTCCTCTAACTAGCAAAGAATTTCAGCTACTCGAATATTTTATGCGGCATCCCGATCGCATTGTTAGCCGCGACCAAATTTTATCGCAGCTTTGGGACTGGAACGCTGAAACTATGAGCAATGTTGTTGCCGCACAGGTAAGATTGTTAAGACGTAAGCTTGCTGATTGTGGCTGTGCCGACCCTATTGAAACCATTTACGGCTTGGGTTATCGTTTTGATTCCAATCCTTACTTAGTTTCAGAGTAAACGGGCAATAATGATAAATCAAAATTGGCTTTTCAGAAAAACCCGTAGGCAATTAGCCATTTGGTTTATTGTGGTGATGGGTATCATTCTGACGATTTGCGAATTTAGTCTCTATCAAATGGTAGCTCACGCCCATCGAGTTACGGTCGATCGCGAACTAACATCGGTTGCCAATACGCTTCATAACGGATTTTCAACTCTTCTCAGCCAGCCAGGAAAATTAGAACCCAGAATTAAAAGTCTTCTACCAGATATTTGTCCTTACAATCGGCGTTGCGTCGAGCTAAATAATGCTCTTTCCCAGATTGGCGCAA
The DNA here is from genome assembly GCF_000756305.1 of Myxosarcina sp. GI1. Lineage (NCBI taxonomy): Bacteria > Bacillati > Cyanobacteriota > Cyanophyceae > Pleurocapsales > Pleurocapsaceae > Myxosarcina > Myxosarcina sp. GI1. Next base: position 37,495 of record NZ_JRFE01000057.1, on the reverse strand, counting down.
TTTATCAAATAGAGTATTACGTGCGTTTGCTAACTCCCGCTCGAGAACCTCTAGCTATTGCAGGAAGAAGATTTAATGCCTTATCTATTTCTAAAAGCGATCTTCAATGGCAAACTCTTCGGGATAATCGAGGACTACCCTATCGCCAAATTTCTCTAACTCTACACACCAAAGACAATCGAGTTTGGGGTTATCTCCAAGTAGGACGCTCCCTAGAAAATTTTAACGACTATTTAGGTAACGTTAGATGGATCTTAATACTAGGATGGCCTCTTGCCATGTTCTTAGTGACTCTTGGTGCTTGGTGGTGGGTAGGTAAAGCAATGCAGCCAATTTACCGCTCCTATCGGCAAATTCAACAGTTTACCGCCGATGCCGCTCACGAATTAAGAACGCCTTTAGCAGCGATTAGAGCGACGGTAGAATCGTCTCTAATGAAACTCACTCCGAGCGAAGTCAATGCCAAAAATACGCTGCAAACTATAAACAGACAGAATCAGAGACTATCACAAATTGTGTCCGATTTACTGATTTTGAGCCGTCTAGACCGTCAATTATCGAGTTTTAAAACATCATTCAACGAGTCGGTTATACTCAATGATTTAGTTGGCGATATCGCTGAAGAATTTGCCGCTTTAGCGATCGCTGCCAATCTCGAATTAAAGTTGCAGAATGATGGATCGGAGTCTTTAGAGGTAATAGGTAACTCCGAACAACTGTATCGACTAGTATCTAATTTAGTTATTAACGCTATTAACTACACTCCAGCAGGTGGTAAGGTAGATATAATTTTAGAATCGACTTATTCTAATAGTTTAATTCACGTTCGCGATACGGGAATTGGCATTTCCAAGCCAGAGCAAAAGCGAATTTTCGATCGCTTTTATCGTATTCAGAGCGATCGCTCCAGACAGACAGGCGGTTCGGGATTGGGTTTGGCTATAGCTAGGGCGATCGTTCAAGCTCATCGAGGTAGCATCGAACTCGAAAGCGAATTAGGGGTAGGAAGTACATTTATCGTTAAGTTACCTAAACTAGAAAGCAATTGATACTTTCTAATTTATTTCGACCCGACGATAGCGAACCTTTAGCAACAAACATACTGCAAAAGCTATAAGACCCAAAGCTGCTATAGTCAACAAAACTTTACCATAAGGTTGTAGGGCTAAGGTCAATAAAGCTCCATCTAAACCTTTCACTTCTTGCGGATTGTAATTTTTAGCAGCGTCAACTACAAAAAAACCAGCGATCGTAAAGACAACACCCCTAGCAGCTATTCCAAAGCGACTGATATGAACTAGCGTCTGTTCCTGTATCGTTCCAAGCTTCTCGATCCTGTGCTTTCTGTGAAACTTAACTCTGCAAGCGAAATAAATTTTATAAAAACCAATACCTATGATAATCGCGCCAACTAAACCAACCAGCCATCTACCAAAAGGCTGCTGCATCTAAAAAAGTCTGAGAAATCAAGCACAAAATCTTATTTTCTCTTGACATTAGAGCTAGCTCTAAAGTTTAAGCTAAATTTAGAACGACAATATTTTAGAGGAAAAAGAGATGACAAAACGATTAGTAGAAGTATTCACTGCTGGGTGTCCTTTGTGTGATGAAACCGTCAAGCTGGTACGAGATTTAGCTTGTTCTAACTGTGAAGTAAAAATTTACGATTTGCGCGAGGGATGTGCTACTAATGAATGTCTTCAGAAAAAAACGAGCTATGGAATTCATCGAATTCCTGCTGTAGTTGTTAATGGTCAACTGGCTGAATGCTGTCAGAACCAACAGCCTGTATCTCGCGAAATGCTTGTAGCTGCTGGTATTGGACAGGGATAGAGTTAGATAATAGTAGGATAGGCATTGTCTACTCTACTTGATGAATTAGTCTTATCATCAACTATTTAATTTAAGCAAAATGACAGATCGAGATGGCTGGTTAATTGGTAAATTGAGCGATCGCGTGGGGATATCGGCTCATACAATCCGCTATTACGAACGCTTGGGATTACTCGAACCTTCAAAGCGCACTGAATCAGGATACCGTATCTATGGAGAAGAAAATGAAGAACGTTTGCGCTTCATTCAAAAAGCCAAAAGATTCGGGCTGTCTTTGGATGAAATCAAACAGCTAATCACTGTTAGAATTAAAGGAACGCCTCCTTGTGCCAGCCTCAAAACAATGGTTAAGCAACATCTTGACGATTTAGACCGCAAAATTGAAGAAATGGTGTCTTTACGTCGAGAAATAGCCAGTAGATATAAAGAAATAGATAGATTGTTAGCGGATGTCTCTGCTCCTACACCCAAGCAAATTTGTCGGGGCAAAATCTGTGGGTTAATCGAATCTATTAATTAGTTCTGTAAACAAATTGCATAGCCTGATTTTACTAGAATTGCGCCTTCTTAACTGCCACTCCAATAATCTGTGGGCTGACAATCGCTGGAACATCCGCTCGGAAATGCTGATAATCAACTCGCTTAAATCCTGCATTTTCTAGTGCGATCCAGGTTTCGCGATTGGGATGACAGCCATCGCCGAGAACTGTCCAGACAGGCTGTATCCAGTTTTGTATTCGTCGCAGTCGGGTTTTCTGTGGTGCAGCTACGTGTTCGAGAAAGAAAAATCGTCCACCTGGTTTTAGTACTCGCAGAATCTCTTGCAGCACGGTAGAGAGATTTTCTACCGAACATAAAACCAACGTGCTGACTACCGCATCGATACTGTTATCTTCTACATCTAACCGTTCGGCAGTTCCATTTTTAATGTCAATGTTCAATCTTACTCGTTCTGCTTCTTGCAGAAGGTAGGGATACATATGAGTATTTGGCTCGATTCCGAGCCAACGAACATCGCCAGGATAATAACGTAGATTAGGTCCAGTTCCAGGTCCAATTTCTAGGATATTACCGTGCAGATCGGCAAACAATTCCTGCTTGCGATCGCTCATTTCTGCTTCATATTTAGCCGTAGCATGAGCCATTAGCCAAGCAAAGAGTCGTTGATACCAGCCTGGAGTAGATTTATCAGCAGATTTAACGTTCATTTATTTACTCGTATTTCGTCGGTTTAACGACTTACTCAATTTAAAGATTTAGGTTTAATCGATGAAAGTTGTCTTTTTACAAACCAAATAATCAAGGGTGGAATTATTAACCACTGAAGTATGGGTAACAAGCCCGTGCCGAAAACTGGGAGTGTCGGCATAACTTCGCCATACTGCCATCGATCTAAAACTCCTGTAGCCAAAGCTTCAAAAATTATCGTAATCATAATTCCCACCAAAACAAAAACAACAACTTGCCACCAGTTAGGTTGGAGAATCCAGCGACGCGACTTTGACAGAACTACGACAGTCCCAAAAGCAGCAAGTGAAATTCCCACATCTCCTACAGTAGCCTGAGTACAATTGTTAACTACATTTATGCAGGTAAACTCAGATGGAATCTGAAAAAAAGGCATTTGCTGCATTTCCCACAAGAAATTAAGCAGAAAGGAGAAAACGGCGACGTTTAATTCGGGTAAATTAAGCCAACGCAAGAAATCGATCTTTGACATTCGAGAAATTTATTTACATACAATGCGATTGCCTGAAAAACATTAAGTAAGCTAAAAAACGGATTTAATCTCTAACTATTAGGCAACAACTCAGAGTTTTCTGGCTGCGTTTGTGCTGCCGAAGAACAATGATTTGGCAATCCAGCAAAACCTGTAAACAAACCAAATATAACTGCAATCGCTCCTAAATTGATTACGTTGTCAACAATAGTTGCTCGAAGAGCTGCACGTCTTTTTTTTAGCTGTATCTGTCTGACGGCGCGATCGATAAACTCTGGGGAAATATGAGCTTCTGCACCAATTTCTCTTAGTTCAGCTAGAGAGTAGGTTTGTTCGTGTTTTGCCTGAAGTTCGGCAGCCAGAGCAAAAATTTCTGATGTATGTTCTTGAGAAATTCGATGATTTGATTTAGTCATAGATAAATAATTATTAATTAAGTCATAGTGTCGGTTGTCAAAAAGTTTGACTTTATCGCCCTGCTCGCTCGCTACTTTGTATTTCACTTCAGACAGGGTTCGCCCCGACATTGGTTGACTTCTACTAGAACATGGCTGAGAGAAGATATTCCATTTAGCAAACCTTTATAATATTCTGGCGATCTCGGGTAGTGAGTAACTAAGGAAATAGTTGCAGCCAAAGAGTTTTCACCAACATACCAAACGTGCAAATCGGCGATCCGATTATCGGCATCTGCTTCAATAGCAGTCATAATATCTAATTTTATTTGCTTATCAATCGTCCCGTCGAGCAAAATTGTACCCGTATCTCGGACTAGATCGTAAGCCCATTTAGAAATAACACCCGCACCGACTAATCCCATCACTGCATCCAACCAAATCCAATTCAAATACTTGCCAGCGAATAAAGCAATAATTGCCAAAATTGAAGTCAGAGCGTCGGTGAGAACGTGAATATAAGCAGCCTGAAGATTAGAATCGTGATGGTGATGGTGGTGATGGTCATGATGATGACGATCTTGTAACAACCAAGCACTTACTAAGTTTACGATCAAACCTAAAATAGCTACAGCAATCGCTTCATTGAATTGAATCGCTATAGGTTCAAAAAAACGAGTCACAGACTCGACAGCAATAGTTAAAGCCGTTACCGCCAGAGCAACAGCACTAGTATAGCCACCGAGAACGGTAACTTTTCCCGTACCAAATGTATATCTAGAATTATTAGCATGACGGCGAGCATAACGATAAGCAAACACGGCAATACCAAACGCTGCGACATGAGTTGCCATGTGCCAACCATCAGCTAGCAAAGCCATCGAGCCAAAGAAACTTCCCGCTACGATCTCCACTACCATGGCGATCGCCGTCAGCCACATTACCGTAGTAGTATTGTGTTCGGCACGGTCGCGATCGAGCGAAAAATTATGGGAATGTTGCCATTGTTCCAGTATCTCCTCATGCATTGAACTACTCCTTAAATTGTTTAATCTAGTAGATAGGAGCTATGATGCGTCATTTGCTTCTGCTTTAATTACTCCACGATACATATTCATGCCGCAGGTAAAAGTATATTCTCCTGGTTGTTTGGGAGTGACTTCTACAGAAGTAGTTTGGTTTAAAGTTAAATCTAAGGCTTTATTGAAGTCTGGTAGTAGCACCTGTTCCAAACAGCCACTAGGATCTTGACGATAAAAATTGAGCCTGACGGGTTCGCCAGCAGCTACTTCAATTCTATCGGGAGTGTAACCTCCATCTACTGTAATATCTATCTCTTGAATGCCTCGATCTACCCGTGCTTTTTGAGATTTGGTTTTGCTAAACATAAACCACCAAAGTTCCGCCCCAATTAAGCCCAAACCACCTACGGCAACGGCAATTTTTAAACTTAAAGGCTGTTCGAGCTTTTGGAATTGAGCAGTTTGTTCGCCTTCGGAAATGGGCATTTCCACTTCCATATCTCTCTGTGCTAATGCGACGTTAGGTATTAAAGCAAGGAAAAATCCCAACCCCGCTAGAGTGCCATATAGTTTAGTTTTAGTTAACATCTTTATTTATATTTATACGTATTTGTCTTGTTTAGCGATCGCCCTGACGTTCTGGATGACCGAACCAAGAGTGAGGAGAATCGCTGTATTTCTCTGCCATCAACTCCACCACATCATCCATCTGTTTATCGGCTGCTACCCAACCATTTTCTAGATCGGGAAAGTCTAATTTGCAGTTCTCACACTTTTTCCCGTCATAAAAACGGATCGGACACCAAAAAGACTCGACATTACGCAGCATTTCGGCACCGAGAGAATATACGCCCGTCATCCAGTCGCAATACCAACACCAAATTAAGTCGTGTCCTACCAAACCTTCAAACTTGTGCCGACTGACGTTGACCCACTCACCAATATTGTAATGAGGAAAGCCTAATATCCAGACTAGCAGGGGATAGATAGTAATTTCTGACAGGCGAATTAAAAGAAACATGGGTAAAGCCAAGGTAGAAACCCATAATCCCAAATGATTGCGCCACCAGCCAATTTCTTGATTTAAAAAATGAACGATCCGCGAACCGCTCGTAGCTTCAGGATGAGTTCTTTGGTGCCAAAAAATCCAAAGCTGCATTGCCGTAATCTGTCCGACTAAGGTAGCTACCAAACCCAACCAACCTGCTATCCAACTTCCTATTAACCAGGGAATTGGTACGAGCATTAATACAACAAAATCCAGTCCAGGGGCGCGGGTACAAGCTTCAGAGATTGTTTTGCCTAACTTTCCCGTACTAGGTAGTGCTATCAAACAAGAAATAAATGCCACTTCAAAGGTTAAAGTCGCGGTAGCTATGGCGGTATAAACGTTCATCAAAGTCATTGACTGTTTGAAATTAATTATTGTTTGGATGTCGCTCATGTTTAGACTCGCACTTTCGACGGACTAAAGTTACGTAATCTCAAGGCATTAGTTATCACTGAAACCGAACTAAACGCCATTGCAACTCCAGCAACAATCGGATTGAGCAACCAGCCAGAAAAAGGAAACAAAATACCTGCTGCAATAGGAATACCCAGGACGTTATAGATAAAGGCAAAGAAAAGATTCTGACGAATATTGCTAATCGTTGCTTTGCTTAACTCGATCGCGGTCACAATACCCTGTAACTCACCAGAAATTAGAGTAATATCGCTAGCTGCGATCGCCACATCCGTTCCCGTACCGATGGCAATACCCACATCTGCCTGTGCTAGTGCGGGAGCATCATTGATACCGTCTCCTACCATCGCCACAATCTTGCCTTCCTGCTGTAGTTCCTTAACCTTTACTGCCTTTTGGTCGGGGCGTACTTCGGCTTCGACTCTGACAATACCCACCTGACGGGCGATCGCTTCGGCGGTTTTCTGATTGTCTCCCGTCAGCATTACTACTTCCAAATCTAGGTTGCGTAAAGCTCTAACTGCTGCATTGGAAGAAGGCTTGACCGCATCGGCAATGCCCATAATGCCTTCTAGTTGTTTGTCTACGGCAATTAGCACCACGGTTTTTGCTTCGGCTTCCCAAATATCCTTTTGTTTTTGTAACTCGTCGGCATGAATACCCAACTCACCCATCCAGCGTTGAGTACCGATTTGAATCAGACGACCCGATACTATACCCTGTACGCCACTACCTGCCACTGCTTCAAAATCTCTAGCTTCTGTTGGTTCGATATTCTGCGATTCGGCGTATCTAACCACAGCTTCGGCTAAAGGATGTTCGGAGTTGCGTTCGACTGCTGCAACTAAACGGAGTAGTTTTAATTCTGCACCATCGCTAATACCCCGAACAGCTTGATAGTTAGTTACAGTCGGTTTTCCTTGAGTAATCGTCCCTGTTTTATCGAGAACAATAGTTTGTATTTTATGGGCTAATTCTAAACTCTCTGCCCCCTTAATTAGAATCCCGTTTTCTGCACCTTGACCAGTACCGACCATCACAGAAGTAGGAGTAGCCAAACCCAAAGCACAGGGACAGGCAATAATTAGCACTCCGACGGTAGTAATCATTGCTAGGGAAATATTACCCATGACAATAAACCACAGCACAAAAGTAGTTATGGCGATCGCAATTACGGCGGGAACAAACCAACCCGTTACTTGGTCGGCTAATCTTTGAATTGGTGCTTTAGAACCCTGGGCATCTTGTACCAATTGCACGATCTGGGCTAATACCGTATCTCTACCGACTCTAGTGGCTTTAAATTTAAAACTGCCTGTTTTGTTAATAGTCGCACCAATTACTTCATCCCCTGGCTGTTTTTGAACGGGAATACTTTCTCCTGTTACCATCGCTTCATCGATCGTCGAATTACCGCTCACGATCTCGCCATCGACAGGTATCTTTTCCCCAGGACGTACCAAAATAATGTCGTCAATCTGTACTTCACCGATCGGAACATCTATTTCTCGTCCATTGCGTATAACCCTCGCATCTTTAGCTTGCAAACCCATCAGTTTACGAATTGCCTCGGAGGTTTGTCCTTTGGCACGATTTTCAAACCACTCTCCTAGTAGAATCATCGTAATGACTACAGCAGCAATTTCGTAGTACACTTCTGGCATTAAGCCCTGGGTTAAAAAGAAATTAGGAAAGACAGTAGCAAATACAGAGTAAAAGAAGGCTGCGCTAGTACCCAAAGCGATTAAAGTATCCATGGTGGCAGCATGACGCTTAAAAGCTTTCCAAGCATGGATATAAAAACCATAACCACACCAAAACTGCACGGGAACGGTCAAAATTAACTGTAGCCAGGGGTTGTGCAACCATGCAGGAATAAAAGGTAATTCTAACCCTGTCATCATCGGCAGCGAACCGATAACTAAGATAATACTTATTATCCCACCCACAATTATTTTACGGAATAAATCGCGAGATTCGGCTTTGCGGGCTGCTTGTTCGGCATCATCCTCTCCCGTAATCATCTCCTGTTCCTGGAGAGAATAAGATGAATAGCCAGCTTCTTCTACCGCGTATTGAATTTCCTCAATACCAGTGCGACGGGGATTGTATTTAATCGCAGCCTGTTCTGCACCGAAGTTAACGTTACAGGACTCTACTCCAGGAACATTACTAATTGCCTCCTCAATACTGCTGGCGCAGGAAGCACAGCTCATTCCTCTGAGTTTAAGATTGATGTTTTCTATATTGGTGGCGGTGTTCATAAATCGTAGAAGAAAGGTTTGGCAAGACTTGCACAATAGCCCGCATCATCAAGCACTTCGATAACAGCCGATTCAGAAGCCTCGGTTTTTACCGTCACTTGTTTACTTTGAAGGTGGGTTTCTACTTCTGCTTCGGGATCGAGAGAGTGAATCGCTTCGGTAATGGTTTTGCTACTAGCATTGCGAGATATATTTTGAATTTCCAACTGTATAAGCATGGCGTTTAGTCGCTTTACTAGCATTAAGTTTTCAATTTAAGCAGCGGGATAACCAGCAGCAGCGATCGCTTCTCGGATGGATGATTCTTTAGCTTGGGTGTCTACTTTGACTTGCTTGCTTTTAGGATCTGTTTGTACGTCTGCACCAGGATCGACTGATTGAATCGCTTTGGTAATGGTCTTACCGCAACCACCACAAGCCATGCCTGGTACTTTTAGTTCTATAGTCATTGTTATTTACCTCGTTTGTTTAGTTCTAAAATTAGCTTAAACTCTCAAGTTAGCTAGAGAGTCAAGGGGATAAGAGAAATTTTTTATCTACTGTTGAGGATGGTGTTCGGAATTTCCCGACATCTGAGAATTATTGCCATTCATCGAGTTCTCACCCATCATTTCTTCCATCTGTCCCATCATTTGCTTCATGTGTTCCTTCATTTGTCGATCGTGTTGTTGTAATTCCTCTGGAGACATCTGAGCTAGCTGCTGCTGCATTTGACCCATTCTCTGCTGCATCTGCCCTAGCATCTGCTGATGCTGTTGCCGTATTTGCTCTGGAGTCATTGAGTCTGTCATAGTGCCATTGGGCATCTCAGGCATATCGGTAGTGGTCTGTGCCACAGAGGAAGTCGCGCTCAACCCAATCGCGATGAGTCCCGCTAAAGCGAAAGCTCGTAAGGCTTTACTATTTGAATTCATTTTTCTGATTGAAATCATGCTGATTTTCATATTTTGTTGTTCTGTGTGTTTAAGCTGTCTGTTCGACGGGAAGTTCGGCACTCTTCCAGGCTTTCCAAGAGCCAGGAACATTGTTTACTCTCTCGAACCCATGTTTTTGTAAAATGCTGGCAGCTAAGGAGGCGCGATAGCCCGTACCGCAGTAAACGGCGATCGCTCGCTCTTTATCTAATTCATCTAGATGTTCTGCTAAATGAGGTACGTAGATATGTTTTGCTCTAGAAATTGCCCCATTTTCATATTCACCGTCGCTACGCACGTCTAGTATGGTTAAATCCGCATCATCTTTGTGCCGATCTAACTCTTGTACCGTCATCTCACCAACGCGCTGTAGTGGTAATCCTGCGTTGTACCAATCGAGCATTCCATTGTGTAAATAGCCCGCTAGGTTATCGTAACCGAGGCGAAATAGTTGTTCGGTAATGAGATTCAAATCTCGCTTACTTTCGATTACCAACAAAATTTCTCTTTCTGGCTCGATTGTCCAGCCCACCCAGGTAGGGAATGCAGGACGCAGGGCGATATTAATTGCGCCAGGGATATGTCCGCCACCAAAAGCGAGAATCGATCGCGTGTCGATAACTACGACATCTTCTCTAGCCATTTTTTCTCGAAACTGGTCTACCGATAATGGCTGTAGAGTAGGGATGCAGCCCATCACCTTTGCACCTTTAGCATTAACTTTTTTCAGACGCGGGTAATGGGTGGGTGGTTCGGGTAAATCGCTTAAAATCCATTCGATAAATTCTGCTTCACTACGTTGTTTGAAAGCATCGCTAAAGACTCGCTCGTTACCGATAGTGCTGCGATCGCGATCGCCAATCGATTTACCGCAGGATGAACCCGCGCCATGACAGGGATACAATTCCAGGCGATCGCCCAATGATAAAATTTTATCGAACAGAGAATGATACAGTTTGGCAGCTAAATTCCGTTCCGTTCCCCTGCCGAGTAGATCTGGTCTGCCAACATCTTTATTAAATACAGTGTCTCCAGTAAAAATACCAAAGGGTTCTTCTCCCTGTTGAGAATCAAACACCAGTAGAGAAATATGTTCGGGGGTATGCCCTGGGGTATGCAGAACGCGCAGAGTAACCTTACCCAGATGTAATTCGTCTCCCTCGTTTAGCTGCCGACAGTCAAACTGATAGTCATTGCTTTTCCCAACGTAAATTGGTGCGCCAATGCGGGCTTGTAGTTCGTGCGAACCCGAAACAAAATCCGCGTGGATATGACTTTCAATGATATGGGTAATTCTTACACCGAGCGATCGCGCCATTTGCAGATACACATCTACATCGCGACGTGGATCGATTACGGCTGCTACACCTGCCTTGTCATCTCCAACTAGATAAGATAGTTGAGCAATACCTTCGACTTTTATTTGTTGTAAAACTAATACCATAATGCTTTATTCCTAAGACTTCTTAATTAGGCTGATGTTGGGAGATATATTGTTTAAAAAATTCCTTCATTTGGGGAGATTTATCGCAGTCGAAACCCATCGCTTTCCCTTTTTCCATTGCCTCGTCTGCTGACATCCCCTCTTTGGTGGCAAGGTACATCAGAGAAAATGCTCCCGAACGTAATCCAGCTTTACAGTGTGTTAACAAAGGTTTGGGCAAACTATCTATTTGCTGAAGTACTCGATCTGCCAAGTCTTCGTTTATGTTGTCTGGTTTGACGGGGATATTAACGTAATCTAGTCCTGCTGCCTTTGCTCGTTCTCCTTCGTCATCTAAAAATCCTTCTTCTTCGGGCGATCGCAAATTCAATACCGATTTATATCCTTCTCTGCTTGCTTGTTGTAACTGGTCTACTGATAATTGTTCCGTAGCTACGGCTAAGTCTTGATTAATTTTTTTTACCTTTTCCATAATTATTGCTTGAGAATTATTTACCTTATTAACTACTTTGCTTTTAAAGCGGATGAATTTGAAACTTAATTATTTCCAGGATATTCAAGGCGATTGTAATTTTCGCTTTTATCGTGCATTTCGCCGTTCATTAAAGTCCATCCTCCATTCATCATGCCTCCCATACCGAAAAGATAGGCAAGCAATATTCCCGATACTAAGAGACTGTTTGTAAAAAGAAAATAAAGAAAAGCATTTGGCGGAAGATTGAGTTGTAAAAGGAAAGAGATGAATTGAAGTAAGCAAGTAGAGACGGTGAGAAAAGCTTATCCTTCGGACATAAGCGATCGCGAATGGACAATCATTGAACCATTATTGCCAGAAAGCAAATTACGTGGACGTAAGAGAAACACAGATCTCAGGGAAGTTGTCAATGCCATCTTCTATCTACTCGAAGAAGGTTGTCAATGGCGAGCATTGCCCCATGATTTGCCTCATTGGTCAACGGTAAGAACTTACTTTGACAAATGGAACAAAAAGAAAGTCTGGTATCAGATAAATCGACTACTCAGAGAAGAATTGAGACAGCAAGAAGGAAGAGAAAAGCAGCCAAGCGCAGGTGCAATAGATAGTCAGTCAGTAAAAACGACACAAAAAAGGGGGAGGTATACGGCTTTGACGGTGGCAAGAAAGTAAAAGGTAGAAAGCGTCATATTCTTGTAGATACATTAGGATTACTCTTAGAAGTGATTGTGACCGAAGCTAATGGTTCAGAGCGTATCAATGGACTAGCATTATTGCTTGAGTCACAAGAAAATCTTGACAGACTAGAACTGATTTGGGTAGACCAGGGCTATCAAGGAGAGAGATTTAGAAAAGCGGTCACCAGTTTATCATCCGCTAATGTAGAAGTAATGAAAAGAGAGGGAAAAGGATTTCAGCTATTAGCTCGAAGATGAGTTGTAGAAAGAACTTTTGCTTGGTTGATTCAGAAACGCCGTTTAATAGTCGATTATGAAAAGCTCCCTGAAACTAGCGAATCCCTAATTTATATTGCAATGGTTCATTTGATGTCCAAACGTCTAGCTCGGAATGGAAAATTTGCTTAATCTTTTATTTACAAACAGTCTCTAAGCCGATTATGCCGTAGGTTATTGGCTTGGCATTCATGTTTATTTTTCCTCTAAATGCTTTTGTTTTCAACTATCAATCAAATTAAATAAAAATCATAAATATTGCATCTTACTTTAGAGACAGAATAAACTTATACCTAAAGTCTTATCTCGATTTCATAGCTATTTCATTTTTATGTGCAAATGATAATAAATAGCGACGCTAATATTTATTACTTTAGAAAACTTTGAAGACATAATTTGTAACTTATGTGTGGTTGAAATTATAATTATCAGCCAATTTCTATATGACTATTAATTACGAGGCTCGTTGTCCTTGCTGCCATGAAAAAATGCTAAGACACATCAGCCGTAATGAATTCTATTGGTTTTGTACTAAATGTCGCCAAAGGATGCCTTCATTCAAAGAAAATGCCGACAATCGAAGTACAAAATATCAGAAACATAACGATAGAGCTATTACAAAATAAATCATGATTTTTAATAAAAAAGGCAGCTAGATATATTTATGTGGAATGTAATTCTATTAACTTTATTCTGGTTATCTATTGCGCTGCTGATAATAATGCTAATTGCCTTTGTTGGTTTCTATCTTGGAGGAGCATTTCGCGATCGCATTGTTTATCAAGTAAAAAATGCACCAAAACCAGATGAACCACACTATGCCTTTGCTCTAGCTAGCATCACCAATTCATTTATTACTAAAGGCATAATTACCGACTTTTGGAATGAACCCGATGCTATTCAAAAAGCAAGATTAGATGCCATAAGTCAAGCTRAACATACCATCAACTTTGAAACCTTCTTTATGACTCCTGGCAAAAGAGCTGATGATTTTGCAGCAGCRTTRGCAGAAAGAGCATCGGCWGGAGTAAAGATCTGCTTRGTTGTAGACGACTACGGCACAAAAGATATTTCCCAGCAATATTGGAAACGGTTGCGTAGCGCAGGCATTARAGTCTCGTTCTTCAACTCTTTCAACTGGAAAGCTCCTTTAGACTACGCTGGACGTACTCAYCGTAAACTACTACTAATCGATAGTAAATTYGCTTTAGTCGGTGGTGCTGGTATTTCCGATCTYTGGGATGGCGTAGAAAAAGGCGATGATACTCAACCCTGGTTAGATGTAGAAATACGTCTTGAAGGAGAARTWATYGGCATCYTAGARGGKRTTTTCGCCCAGCACTGGACTTTTGACGATGGTACAGCAGACTTGTCTAGGGAAAAATTTACGATAGAGCGCGATCGAAAGGGCAATTTGAATCCAATATTGGTCGTACCAGGGGCTAATCCTGAAGTTCGCTTTTCACCAATTCGCTCTTTTAAATACAATCACATTATTTGTGCTAGAAAAAAAATTTGGCTGGCTAGCCCCTACTTTCTTCCCGATCGCAACTCTACAGAGCTATTAGTCGCAGCAAAACAGAATGGAGTGAATGTTCGTATTTTAACAACAAGTAAACGTAGCGATAAGAAACCCGTTTACTATGCTTCATACGAACACTATGGAGGTTTATTGAAAGGTGGAGTAAAAATTTATGAATATCAGCCGAGTATGACCCACGCCAAGCTACTTTTGATAGACGATCTTTGGGCAGTAACGGGTAGTGCGAACTTCAGATCCTCGCAGCTTCGTTCATAATGAAGAACTAGATATATGTAGCACTCAATCCATTCTGGTAAAAGGGATTTGCAATACATTTAAACGGGGCTTTGAACAGAGTAAACGCATTACCTATGAAGAATGGAAACAGCGTTCTTTGATTAAACATCGTATATTAGGCAACGCCGTAAACTTTTTTCGCTGCCAGCTTTAAATCCAAATCATACATAATGTTTAGCGGCTTGCAGCGATCTCGATTTAAGCCAGCACTTATTTTCGACTACTGAAATTCTATATGATGCTCCTACCCGTAGTAGGGTCAATAGTTCCCATCGTGCCATAGCCGTACACACCCCAGTCTTGAATGCGTCTGTTTTTAAGAATAGCTTCTGCACCGCTTATTTCTGCTTGCGTTCCTTCCATTAGAACCACATATTTACCTTGTGAAAGCATTTCATCATAATATTTAGCTCGATCTTCAGGAACACCCCAGCCGATTAATGCTCCAACTAAACCACCACCAGCAGCACCAATACCGCTACCAAGTAAGGTGTTTGCCAAAACTATTCCCAATTCAGCTACCGCACCGACACCAGGAAGAGCAATTACGCCCAAACCGCCAATCAAGCCCAACAACCCACCTGTAGCTGCCCCTGTAGTCGCTCCCGCTGCCGTACCTCCTTTCACTTGTTCGCTGGTAGTTACTTCCGTACCGCCAATGCTATCTTGTTCGGGGTTTTTGGCGATTACAGAAACTTTATCCATGTTGAAACCTGCACCTTGCAGTTCGCGCAGTGCATACTCCGCATCTTCACGAGTGGAAAAAGTACCAACAGCGTGTCCGATATTATTATTAGAATTGTCATTAATATTCATCAAGTTTTCTCCTTTTTTTCTACATTTCTATCTTCTTATAATTACTATTTTTTTGTCTCTAGCATTAGTTACATTTACAATTAAAACAAAAAAATTTAATAAAATAAACAGCTTTTTATTACTTTGTTAGTTTGCATTTTAACAAACATTAATTTTCAGGATTTTCTTGCTTTTGTTGCATATTGTTTTCAACAGATTGATGTTCAATTACCGAATTGTAAATAAGACTAAAACTTAAAATAATTCCAGTCGTAATTACTGAAACTTTGATTAACTTTTTAGAAGGTCGATAATCGACTATTTTTTGCCAAACCTTTTGAAACCGATTGGATTTGCTGCCCGACTGTAGATTGGTTTTATTTTGTAGGTTTTCCTGCTGTTTTTCCAACAACTTATAAACACGTTCTGGAGTGAGACTATCAATTCTTTCTTCTTGTATAGCTTCTAAACGTTCTTTCAGCGCAAGCAGATTCTTCAGTCCATCGTCTAAAGTCGTAAGATAGATAAATATTCCTTCCAAATCATTCACTATAGAATCTAATTCAAACTCGTTCGTCTCCGAGATTAGTTGTGAATCAGAATCTGCTAAATTTCTAGACTCTTCGAGAGACATTTCCAGGTCTATAAGTTTAGCTTGGTTTTGTAGTAGTTCCAGCTCTGTAGGAAGAAATTTTAATTTGTCCTGAGTTTTATTGAGCTTTTTTATTAGAGGTAAACAAAGTTCAATAATCGGAATTAAATCGGCGATTTGCCGTTGTGTATTTTTGCGTTGATTTTGTTTCATGAGATTATTAGGTATCTTATATAGTTAATTTTCTAAGGGAATAATTTTATTTTGTTCGCGCCAATTTTAATAAACAATTAGTGTGAATGATCCGATTCTGTTGATTCGCTGTGACCACCCGATTCAGATTCGGTTTTAGCGGGAACGAGAAAAGGAATATCTCCCCTGACTTCGGTATGTCTGATAATTCCTCCTTGAAGTCCCGTCCAGGATACTAAACCCGTAGCAGCGATCGCCACTAAGAAGATAATCGCCACAAATAAATTAATTGCTTTTTTCGATCGCACAAACAGCAAGCCTACCAAACTCAAAGTTCCTAAAATCTCGATCGCAATTAAAGACCATTCAGCAACTTCGCGATGTTCGTGAATTATCTCGCCTCTAACGCCAGGAAGTCCGCTGACAATTGCTGAAGCTTGAGTGCCAGAATAGTAAACGGCGATCGCGATTAAAGCGATAATTACAAAAGTCCAGTAACTCGCACGCTTAATGTCTTCACTACGTTTGAACATTCCGTAAACGAGTAATAACAGTCCAAAAATCACTCCCACGATGGGAAAGTGGTTGAGAAGTAGATGTGTATGCGCCCAGTTTAAATTCATTATGTTTATCCTAAAATTTCTAATTGCTTTTAAATACTTTCTAAAACCTCTTCAGAAAGCCATTGGGTAGCAGCTTTAAAATCCCGTACTGGAGTTGGCAAAGTCGTTAAATACCTGCCCTGACGCAGCAGATGAGCGGATTTACCCGTAACCAACAGGCGATCGAACAAGTCGGCAGCCGCTTCGTTTAGTCCTAGTTTGAGCGTCGTTCCCCGTATTTGGACTCTGGCAATGTCGGGAACTCTTTCGGCGGAGAGGGATACAAGATTTTGAGCGATCGCCGCTCCTTGCTGGTAGGCAGCTTGAGCAGTTGGCGGTAAAGACTCGTACCAACTAACCGCACAGTCACCGCCAGCAAAAATTTCTGGGCGATCGATTAACTGCAAGCTAGAAAGAACTTTAAGCCTACCTTTTTTGTCTCGATAGCCATCAGCGAGGGGTAAAGATTTAATTACAGGATTGACGGTAGTACCTGTAGTCCAAACTATAGTTGCGGCTGCTAAAGTCTGCTTCTGCCCATTTCTCTCAAATTCTACCTGCTGGGGGCGCACTGCCGTAACGGACGCATCCATCTCTAACTCTACGGGAACGGGAAGTTGCTGTAGTGCTGTTTGGGCTGCGTGGCGCAATCGTTCGCTGGCACTGCTCAAAATCTGCGAACCGCGATTTATTAGAATCAGTCGAATTTGCTCGAAGTTACCGCCCTGTTTTATATACCACTGGGGTAAAACGTCTGCCAAAGTTCCTGCTAGCTCTACACCCGTCGCTCCCGCACCGACAATAATTACGGTCAAAAGCTGTTGTCGTTCTTGGAAATCTTCGATAGAGAGAGATCGCTTGAGGCAATTTTGAAGATGATTTTTTAGAGCGATGGCATTTTCGCGAGTCCGAAAGGGTAAAGTGTGTTCTTTTGCTCCTTCAATACCGAAGTATCCCGTCTGAGAACCTAAAGCTAATACTAAATATTTGTAGGCAATGCTGCCGTTGTTGGCTAACTCGACTCGTTTTTTATCTAGGTCTATCTTTTGTACCGTATCTCTGATAAATTCAACCCCGCTACCTTCTAAAAGTTTTTCGTAGAGAGGATTGACCTGACTATCATTCATTTCTTCGGTGAGATAGTCATAGAGTAAGGGTTTAAAAACAAAACGTTCCTGACGGTCTATTAGAATTACTGGAGCGGGATAATTTTGTTGGCTTAAATGTAGGGCGGTAAATAGCCCGACAAATCCACCGCCGAGAATAATAGTAGGTTTGATTGAATTATTCATCTTACTGTCCTTTAAAACGCGAAAAATAACAGTGAAAATCCTCCTAAGTAGAGGATTAAAATCAAAAAGCTTTCAAAACCAATATTGCCAACACCGTGTTTTTCCCGTCGCAATAGACCCAGTAGCAAAATACCCGTCATCAAAATAGTTAGGGCAATAATAAAACTCTGAGATTGAGTCAAAGCCTGATAGATAGAACCTTCGCGATAGGCAAAGTCGGCAAAAGCGATAAACAATACGTCAAAGCTGTTGCCTCCAATAATGTCTCCCACCGCCAAAGTCAATGCACCTCGTTTGACAGCAGCGATGGAGGTAACTAATTCTGGTAGGGAAGTAGAAACCGCAGTAAATAAGCCTCCCACTACCGATTCAGAAATTCCCGTCTGTTCGGCGATCGCCACACCCGATTCTGCCACTACATAACCAGCTACGCCAATAGTAAGAGCGTAAAAAGCAAACCGCAGCCAGAGGTTAGTTAAGCTAGTGCGCTCGTTTTCGTCAGTTTCAGCTTCATCCAAGCGTGTTTCTTTGGTGCGTCGAGGCGACCACATAGGCGTTTCCTTGGCGCGGGCAATCAAACGCAAGCCAAAAATATAGGCTATGGGAAGGATAAAAGAAGCAGGATGAGTGTTCCATAGGGAAACTTGCGGAATGGCGATCGCCAGTAACGGCAGTGCTAAAAGGGTTATTAGTAAAGTCCCCTGAGATAAATTGGCAGCAGAAGCCGCAGCGTGTTCTAAATTAGCTTTGGGGTAGACAATGTCTGCCAGTCCTAGAAAAGCAGTTTGAGCGGCAATGCCTCCTAAAGCATTACTAATTGCCAGTTCTGCATGACCGCTAGCGGCTGTAGTTACGGAAGTAACAATTCCTGGTAAAGATGTGCTGCCGCCCAAAAATAAGGCACCAACTACCGCCTCTCCTAAGCCAGTTTTATCTGCCAGGCGGTCTGCTACTTTGGTCATTTTGATACCAACAATAGCAATGACAAAAGCGGCAACGATAAATGTACCAATGCTGATGGTTAGAGAATCAAACATTTACAGTCGCTTTATTTACGTTCGCGAATGGAAGGTTCGCCATAAACTATCGATTATTGAGTGAGATATTAAAGCCAACATAAAACTAAACTCCTAAAAGTTTGAATAACTAGGTTTGTCGTTTGTCCTGGTTCTATCAACGAAAAAATTTGCGTTCGCGAGGTATATAGTCCGAACATTCTCTAGCTTCTTTTTTCAGCACTTTGGTCGGATGAACGGCACACTTGAGATAGGAGTTGTTATCAAAAAAACGGCATTTGGTACAGTTGGTCTTAGTAGAATTTCTAAAAAGTTGAAGGCGATCGCTCTCGACTTTTTGGCATCGCGATCGCCACAGCCAAATTCCTATGCCTATGGCAATCGAAAAGCCGATGGCAATAAAACCAAAGCCATTATCTATTTCTGCCGCTTCTTTTTCTTTAACGGGTAATTCGTTCTCAGACAAAAGAACGTAATAGGTTTCATTCTGATTGAGACTGTTGAAAAATTCACGTTCATTCATTGTCCTAATTAAAATTTATTGGCAGATCTCAAATAGATTGCAGCCATAGCTGAATTATTGATAGACTTTCAATCGAAAGAAGCGATCGCTATTTTTATTAACCGCTACTGCTGACAAACAAGGTGACAATAATACCGCCAGCTAGCCAAATATAGGACAAGATAGCCAGCCAAAACAGTAGTTTTTCCGTAAATCCTTGCTTGCCGCCACCGTGGTTATGTCCGCCATGATGTTTGTGTTTTCCTTTGTCTCCGTCATTATTACCTTGATGTTGGTGATGTTGATGCTGACTTTGACTTTTTTGTTTTTTACCACTACCAAAACGCAACCAGGCTAAAACTCCTGTAGCGATTAAAAACGCCATATTGAGCCAAAAAGTATAGTCAATGGCGAAACGTTCTGTTGACTGAGGGCTAGTAGCTCCAGCATTTTCTGGTAGCAATCCAAACAAGGAAAAACCATAGTGCATGACTATAGCGGTTGCTACTAACGCCGCAAAAAAGATTCCCACAATATATAAGGCAACTTTCCAGCCATAATATTTGGCGTTAACGCGAATCACTGGGAAAACGACTAAGTCGCTAAAGATAAATGCTATTACTCCTGCAAAGCTAACCCCGTTGTTAAAGAGAATGGCCGCTAAAGGAATATTACCCATCGAACCAATAAAGGTAAAAAAGGCTGCTATTGGACCGATAATAGTGTTTTCTAAAACGGCGAAAAAGCCTGGATTTTGCGAACCAGCACCTAGAAATAGAGCCTGAAAAAAAGAACGGGGTACGAAGGCGGCAATAACTCCTGCGACTGTAAAACCAAAGGTCACGTCTTTCCAGACCATACCCCATTCCATAAAGTATTTTTTGGCTACCTGTTGCCATCCTTTTTTACTAGTGATTTTATCTTTCCAGTCGGGAGCATCTCCATCTTGTTTATCTTCCCCTTCGCGATCGTTTAAGCGTCTTCTGGCTTTTCTGATTAATTCTTTAGGACGTGTGTAGCTGACAAATAACCAGGTAAACAGAATCAATAAAATTCCACCGAGATATTCACCGACAACAAATTGCCAGCCTAAAAAGATGGCGATAATAAATCCCAATTCGATGACCAAATTAGTTGAAGCGAGCAAAAAAGCTAGAGAAGGAACGAATCCCGCACCTTTTTTATACAAAGACTTGGTAGTAGATAGAGCTGCAAAGCTACAGGAACTAGAAATAAAGCCAAAGAAAGTACCGAGGGCAATGCTTTTCTTTCCTGCTTCACCCATCGTTTGCTGCATTCGTTCGCGAGTAACGAATACTTGAATCGCACTGCTGATAATATAGCCAATTATAAATGCCCACAATGCTTTCCAGAAAAAGCTTAGGGTAGTAAGAACGGCTTCGCTATAAAGTTGCCAAAAATTAGCGTCATTCATGTTTAGTTAGTCTTATAAATATTTAAAGCAAGGCATTCAGTATTGATTTCACCTCGCTTTGAAGAGTTCTTTCGAGCTTACTCGAAGTAGAAAGACAAGCTCGAACTCTAAAGGAGCGGATTGACCTCTGGAGTGTACCTACCGTCTTTCCCTCATCTTTCTGGCTTAAAATTCCATTCTCTGCTTTTTGATTTAAAAATGGTAGCCTTTCATGTACCTTCAAAATAAAGCTAAATTGAGGTATTACTCATCTATCAAATGAGATAGTCATAAAATCTATCAAAATCTATCTAAGTATCGAGCGAAGTTTCATCCTGATTTCATTTTTATCTTGTAGAGACTTTAGCAGCCAAAACCATCAAACTATCTTCAAGCCAAAATCCTTGACTCGGCAGGAGCAATATCATTCCACTTAAATGCCAGTAAAATCAATCAAATCTCTGTATTGCTGGGGATCTAGCGCACTTTTGAGTAACGCCGCCGTATCCATGGTTATCAGTGTCATTCGCGCCAGAGAATATTGGGCTTCGTGAAAGCGGAAATAGTGTAGGACTGGATAAGAATGATGGGATTCTAATAAATGTAATAGATCCCGCGTCATATAGGTGATGTCTGCTTTAGCGCGATCGAACTTACCGCCAGTTCCCCAACCTAATAAGAGTTCGGTAGCGTTAGCCCTACTACCCGTACGATGATGAAGGCTTAAGGCAAAAACGTTGCGTTGTGTTAGAGCATTGAGAACCGAAAGCAGATAGGTTAGCGAAACTGTAAAGGTAGCAAAGCCCAGTGCTGCTTCTAAGATCGTAACTAACCGATAAACAGTATTTTTGGGAACCAAATCCCCCACACCTAAAGTAGTAAAGTTAAAGCCACTATAGTAAACAGCAGTGCCAAAATCGGTAGGAATTTTACCCTGAGTTGCCTGGATGCCAGTACCCAGGGCGGGCAGCAAAAATAAAGCAAAACCGATGACAAATAGAGCAATCCAGACTATGGCTACAATTATTAGAATCACCGAACCACAGTAAGATAAGAGACGGTCGTTTTTGCTCCAGCGTGCTACCTGCCGAAATATATTCCAAGTTCCTTTACTAATAGGCATACTTAAGAGGCTATTGCCCGTGCGGGGATACAAAACCGTTATAAATATATCCACCATTGCTATAGCTATTAGCACTACTCCAACTGTTTGAGTTAACCAAGTCATTTATTCAATCGATATTTGTTATACGTTTGTTGGCAGAGTAGTGGTTGGACTAACAGCTTTTCTAGCAACTGGTAGCATAGATAATACCAGTAAGGGGTAAAACCAATTTGAAAATCCAGCAGCGATCGCAGCATCCAACAGGAATATTCCTTCCCAAAAAGCATTGATTGCCATCTTTGTTGTCTCTAACATTGGTTCGTACACGGATTTGAAATATACTGGCAATATTTGTCGCGCTAGCATAATCGCAAACAGCGAAACATTGAAAATATCGTAACTAGGAAAGACATATAGCGTTACGCATATACGTTAGGACATTTTTTGAAAGCTGCATCAACACATTCTCTAATAGTCTCAAATTCTTTAACTCTCTGCTTCATCCAAGTTTTGAGAACAGACCACCAACGCTCTATTTTGTTTAGATCGGGAGAATAAGGAGGCAAATACCAAATCTCACATCCAGCCTCGGATACTATTTCTTGAATACTTTGTCCTTTGTGAAAAGTAGCATTGTCAATAATAATGATATCCCCTGGTTGAAGTTGAGGAATCAAACTTTTCTCGAGCCACGTCTCAAACAAATCTCGATTACATGACCCCTCAAAAGTTAATGGAGCAAATACTTTTCCTTTTTTAAGTGCCGCAATCCAACTTACTCTCTCGTTTCTTTTACCAGATTTAAGTGCGTAACATCTTTCTCCTTTGGGGCTATATCCGTAGGGATAATCGTCTCGATTATCAAATCCTGCCTCATCAATATAAACTAGATGATTTGAGGATTTTTGGTGAAGTTTCTCTTTGAATTGTTTTCTTTTCTCTTCATCTCTTTCTTGATACCCGTAAGTTTTTTTTTCTGGTTATGCCTAACTTTTCCATGCCATCACTAATGTTTTGCTGGGTGAGATTTTCTCCCCATAAATCCGCCATCTGCTGCTGTGTCTTATCTTGATGTTGCTTCACAAACTGTTTAAATCTCTCTAAATCTTGAATTTTGCGATTTTCTCTAGGAGGGCGGTTGGCGATCGCGCTGTAGTCTCCTGTTTCTTTTTCTCTCTGTAACCATAGGTTTAAGGTATTACGGCTAATTCTCATTAGCCGACAAATAACTATTTTCTTCTCACCTCTTTTTACTGCATTTACCGCTTTTTTTCTCAAGTCGTAGCTGTAGGGAGCAGGCATTTTTTTTCTTCTTTTTTCGCGATCGCTTCGCTCCTAATAATAGCCTACTGTGTCCTAACCTAACCCCGTATTGCTATACATCAAAAAAATGCCTTCAAACACTATCAGCATTAATAGTAAAATTGGCAATTCGTCAGGAATTTTTGATTCACCAACATTTTTTTGAGAGTAAAGAACGACTATTATTAAATAGATAACGGGAACTAAAACTACATACCAACGCTGCTGCCAAACATTAGGAATAACGCTAATTCCCAGTAAAATACTGCTAGCGCGATAGAGAGCGAAATTCAGCAGCCGATACAGAGGATATAAGCAAGTAAAAAAGCTATGACCAAAGGCAGTAATAGCGATCGCCACTGATAAAAACGCTGCCAATGGTGAAACAATCATTGCCACTAAGATTGCCGAACTTGAAAGTAAGATACCAACCGCAATCGGGTTTACCAATAATCTAGTTTCGGTCGTTTTTTCTGCTTCAGAATCTTCGAGGGCATCAGAGTCAGCAACAGAATTACAAGCTAGGATAGCTCCTCCTATAGACATGACTGCGATCGCCACCAACAAACATATTAAAGGTAAAAGTGTCAGTTGAATATCTTTGTGTAAAGCGCCAGAAATGGCAAATCCAGTTAAGATATCTGCCCACCCCAAAACAATAAGTTCGGGACAAATTAGTTCGAGCAATTCATTTTGGCTGCCATTAGTTAACAGCTGCGCTCGCTCTACATTTTTCGTTTTCATCGCTTACGCTTTCCTTCAATTTGCCTCCCAATCGGTCTATAAACCAAATTCTTGTTTTAACTGAGCTGTCCAAGACTTTATCCTTTCCTCGGTCAAATCTGATTGATTATCCTCGTCCAAAGCCAAACCGACAAACTTATCGTCTCTAAGGGCTTTGGAATCTTCAAAATCATATCCTTCGGTAGACCAATAGCCCACAGTTTCATCTCCTTGACTGGAGATTTTATCTTCCAGCATCCCCATTGCATCCTGAAAGGTGTCGGGATAGCCCGTTTGGTCGCCTTCACCAAAATAAGCTACTTTTTTGCCAGAGAAATCAATGTCGTCTAATTCGTCATACATATCCTCCCAATCGCTTTGCAGTTCTCCTACATTCCAAGTAGGGCAGCCGATAATAATCTTGTCAAATTCGGCAAAATCACTTGGTTCGGCTTGAGCCACATCAATCAGTTCGACTACTGATTCACCCCCTAATTCCTGTTGAATCATTTCGGCTGCGGTTAATGTATTGCTTGTCTGGGTTCCAAAAAACAAACCAATTTTTGACATCTTTTACTATCGATTAAATTTGCTACAAATAATCACCACAAAACTCGCTTTAATAAGGCAATCGCTACTCAATCGCTACGCTTGTTCGCATCTTCAGCAACGGCAGTCCCTTACAATCTCCTTTTAATAAGCCAAAAGGTAGGAAGCGATACTTACAACTTTGCTTATGTGTTCGATGGTTTCTAAGAATACTTTTTTTATTGTTCATCCCAATAATGAAACCAAGGTGAATTCTCGCTTTTATTGCTGACACTATTCAAGAGGACGGGGGCGACGACTTGCCATCGCGCTCCAAACCCCTAACGACAAAACGATTAGACCGACGATAACGTCATTCCATAATGCACTGGAAGAGCCGTACAGAAGTGCAAAAGGAGCAATTATCAACCACAATCCTAAAAAAGCGTTGAACCAGCTTAACCAAGCTGCCCTGTATGCACCTAAAAGGCGTGCTGCGGCGAGGATGGCGATAGTAATGCCAATAGTAACGTCATTGGTTATCGAACGGGGAAACGCATATCTCAATAAAAATGGTGCGATAATTAACCAAAATCCAAGTAATAAGTTCAATCCGCTAGCTGTTCTAATCTGTGAAACCAAACCGTTTCGCATGATATTTTTCCTCAAAATTAATTTTCATTTATGGCGATCGTTTTCGTATCGCCGTCTAGAATTTTGTTTGTGACTGGTAGCTCGATCTATGTATGAGTAGACATTATCTCTTCTGGATTTTCTACCTCAATGACCGATAGAGCTTCCGCACGGGCGAGCATTCGTTCGACCTCTTTCAGTCTGTATTGAGGTAGGGTAACTCTAACCTCATATTTAGAACCAGAGGAAGAAGATTGAAACAGGCGAATTAAAGCACCAATCAGCCAGCCGATACAGGCAAAAATTCCCGCCCATAAGAAAATAACTACAACTAATCCTCCGCTAAGAGTAGGAGCAATAATTCCAAGAAGCGGGATGCGTCCTGAGAAAGTGAATGCGCCCCAAAATGCACCGAGAATGCTGCCGATAATTAGCCCCGCCCAAGCCAGGTTGCCAATTTCTACGACTGAAACTCCAGCTTGAGCGTTAGCGAGTACTCGTTTCACCTGCTTGCCAGATACTCGCTCGACTCGAACGGAAGTTGTATCGTCGGATAGTCTTTTGGCTATTCTTTGTGCCTGAGATTGACGGTCAAAGTAAGCCACAATAGTACGCTCGGACTGCTGCGGAATATTATGCTTATAAGTAGTAGACATTGTTTATGCTCCTTCGTTTGCTGCTGCAATTGCTTTAGGCTGCAAAAGGTTATCAATTTCTGTCTGGAGGCGAGTGCTGATGGCTTCGCTGTTGCCCACAATGTTGCCGTGATTGAATAACTGGTCTCGTGGAGTTGTGGGGCGGGGACGCACCGTGTAGTCGAGATAGCCTTGCACTGATTCGGGAATACTATCTTGTTGGACTAACAACATCGGTCCGTGTTTGCCTCGGTGGGAAAGAATCGAACCTGCAATGGTTTCCGCCCAGCGATCGGGGTTGGCAAAGGTGAAGTTGTGACCGGGTTCTGCTACACCCCAGCCCACCATGCGAGGAATCCTCCAAATCCAGTAGCCGAAGTTGTTACCTAAATCGGCATAGCCAGCAAAATAGGCAGACATTTGATAGGGGTCTTCGGCTGAAAGTCTCTGTACGTGACCGAACTGTGACAGGTCTTTCATTACTTTTTCCGATACTGCCGATTCTGGTCCCATGATGTACATATAGGCAGGTCCATAACGACGCTGGAGCATTTCCTTGGTTGGTTCGGGAATGCTATCTCGCTCCACAAAAGCAATATTGCTCATGGCGTGTGCCAAAAAAGCAGTCGCAGGGAGAGCAAAGGTAGGTTCTTCTAAAGAGGCAATAAATACCACGTCGGGATGGTTGCCCATCATCGTCGCCCTGTAATCGTCGATCGCCACAGCCAGATCGACTGGAGCGTTACTTTCTGGGCTGATACGTCTGGTTTTTAGTCCCATTGCTTCTACTTCACCAACCACTGCGTCGGAAATTTGTCCGACTACAAGTACCTGCACGTTGGAGTCATAAGAAATACCCTCTGGTTTCAGCACTTTCATCATCGCTTTTGTAACGGGGTGCAAGCCGTTATTGTCGCTATAGAGGATAGGTGCGTCGATAGGCATATGAATTAACTGCTCGACCGTCATTAATCCTGCCTCCAGAGTGGGATTGGCTAAAATCACCGCATTAGGACGGCTGAGGTCACTTGTGGAAGGAAAGGTAATCTGAGCCAAGGTAGCAGCAGTTTCATAAACATCTTGCCCTGCATATCGAGCTGTAAAGCCTGTAGTTTGAGTATTTTCAGCAAATATACTCAAAGCTGTTTCTGGCTGTTGCGCCTGAGCGGAACTGCTGGAGATGCGATCGCTCATACCCAATCCCGATACCGCAATTATCGCCAGTATCAGCCAACTGGTAAACCAAATATATCGTTTCATTGTTGTTAGTAGTTAGTCGTTAGTGAAGGTGAATGGCTATTCGCCTGTGTATCAATTAGTTATTAATAATTGGTTATTAATGGGCAGCGATTGGTTAATACTTCTGCCCTCTGCCCTCTATCCTCTTCCTTCGACTTACATATCTCCTGGTTGAATATCGTGCTTGACTAGCAAAGCATCAAAAGGTAGAGCCACCAGCCAACCAACGGCAATCGATACTAGTGTCGTTCCCCACCACAGCAGTTCGTCATCGTCGGGCATCGAACCTAAATTGACCATTTGAATCCACCACATAAAGCCCATCATGCCTACCGCCATTGCCGTCATTGAGACTAAGGCGGGTAAAAAAGCTCGCTTAACTGCCTGACCGTAGGTGCGATCGCTGCCCATCATAAACATTCCCGCGTGCATGACCAGCCAGTGGAGTAATAACGCGCCGAAATACGAGATGTAAATACCCCACATCATTGAGTTACCCAGCCAAAACAACGGACCTTGAAACACCACTAAAGGCAGCCCTAAAAACGTGACGATCCAAGAAATTACCAACATTAAAGGACCGTCAAAACCTCGGTTCATTGCCGAAGCTGACATGACTGCATTAAAGCTAGGTCGCTGCCAAGATGCCATTATGCCGTCTTTTTTCCAGGGGGCTTGGTCGTAGCTCATCGAGTAAATCCAAACGCCTACAGGTCCAAACACCAAACCCAGCAGACCCCAGGTAGCTAGCATCATCGTGCTAATTTGAGGCAAGCGTCGCCAGCTATAGAGAATCAGCCAGATCGCGCTGACAATCCCCGCCACAATCCAGATAACCAGCAGCATTTCCAATCCAGAGAGTCCATAATCCCCTTGAGAGCGGTATTCGCTAATTTCTTGGCTGGTATCGGCGCGTCCCTGGACGGCGGAGTCGATAATGTCGTAATCTCCCAAAACCCAAATATGATTGAATGGTCCTTCTACGGGGTTGGTATAGTATTCAGGCTTTGCCTTCCAAAGATATTGACTTGTCAGGATCGGAAGGCGATCGCCCTCCGTCCACAATAGAGGTCCATACTTACCAAAACGTCCTAAAGATACTCCCGCGATCGCCATTTCTGGTAAGTCTCGGTTTGCCAGCACGAAGTTATAGTGAGAATCTACGCGCCAGCCAAAATTGTTGAGGTCGAAACCCCAGCCAAAATCGTTATCTTCGTCGTAAAACTCAGCCATTGACAAAGCAGCAGTAATATCATTGCTGGCAGATAAATTTTGATAAGTACCAAATTCATCTAGCCCTAAAGACCTGCCGTCTACTCCTAAAGTGTAAATACGAGCATTACCGTTACGTCGCAATAGAGCTTGGCGAGTCGGTTCGGGTAACTCATTATCGGCAAACAACACCGTATCTCCAGACTGGGCTGCCCAGTAAGCTGCTGGAATGGCATATCCAGGATTTTCTGCTACTAGTAAGACGTTAGTAGTTGGCGAACCCGCGATCGAGGCGGTAGCAGCATCTATTTGAGCTGCCAGACTAGCAGCATCGTTTGGGGAAAATTCACTTGGAACATTTGGTGCTGAAGTTTCTACCCTAACTGTAGAGATACTTTCATCCATAATTAGTGGTGCATTCACCCAGCGTATTAGTGGGGCTGCTGCTACTCCCGCTTGCCAGTTGTCGGCAGGGACGCGGATCGTGCCATCGGGTGCTTCGTTACCAGCTTCGGGAAACAGAGCATTGGCTACCGTCTGGCTTAACTCGGTAGGAGTTGCAGCCAAGAAGCGGCTGCTGTTTCTAGTGTTTGGCGTGATTACTGCTGGTATTGGTTCTGGTGATTTCCAGGTAATCCAAAGAATGTATCCGGGAACAAACAGAATAAAAAAGGCTAGCACCAACGCAACTATAACTGTAATTTTACGCATATCTATATTCTTTTCTGGTTAAAAATTCAAATTTCTTTGACGGCAATGGTTTTCATGTCGCCATCTTTGTTTTCTCGCGTAACCTGTAATTTGATTCCCGAATCGCGGCTGCTACAATGAAGCTTATTTAACGATGCCAAAACCTACGGCAGTCGCGTTGCCAGTAGTCAGAACAGTCTTGGGCTGAGATCTTGCCCACCCGAATTGGATGTACGGCACACTTAAGATGAGAATTATTATCGAAAAACCGACATTTCCGACAGCTAGGTCGAGCAAATCGTTGAAAAATATCGAGGTTTAGGTGCTTGCTCCTACCTGGCTCGGATTTATGTTTTTGGAGTAAATAAGATAATCCTGCGGCTGCAACTATAGCTATAGCGATCGAGATTAGTTCTAGTCCGCCGCCATTACTCGTCCCAACTTCTTGGTTAGAAGTTTTATGAGGTTGTGTGGGATTAATTATTTCAGTTATTCTTTCGGCATTTTTTTCCAAAGATTCATTTTTATCCATGTCTGATATTTTCTAGTTCGACTTTCAATTTGCATATTTCGTTTGGGGTAAATTTTGATAAGCTTTGCGGTTGGTTTGGATTCCAGGTTAAGCGAGTTTGGCTCGGCGTAACATTACAGCATTAATTGCCACAATCACTGTCGATAAACTCATCAACAGTGCACCAACTGCGGGAGAAAGCACAAATCCCCAAGGTGAAAGCACTCCTGCCGCCAAAGGAATGGCGATGACGTTATAGCCCGTTGCCCAAAACAAATTTTGAATCATTTTGCCATAGGTTTTCTTTGCTAAGTTGAGAGCTTTGACTGCATCTAAAGGATCGTCTTCAATTAACACCAAGTCGGCTGATTCAATTGCCACATTCGTCCCCGCACCAATTGCCAAACCCATATTGGCTTCTAGTAAGGCAGCAGCATCGTTGATCCCGTCACCGACAAAGGCTGTAGGCTGCTTTCGCTTTAGCTGTTTGATAATGTTTACCTTATCTTCGGGCAGAACGCGAGCATAGTATTTTTCGATCTCCAAGTCTCTAGCTACGGTACGGGCAACAGCTTCGGCATCTCCCGTAATCATTACAGGCTGAATACCTTCATTATTTAATTTATTAATTGTTTCTCTGGCTCTTTCCCTAACTCTATCCGCCAGAGAAATTACCGCTACTGCTTGGGACTCATCTAGCAACACTACGGCACTTTCACCCCGTTCGTCGGCAGTATTTAAGCCTTCTTGTAAAGAAATTGGTAAATGTAATTGCTGTTCTTCAATCCATTCAGGTCTGCCAATTTGATAGAGTTTGCTATTAACTCTACCCTTGACTCCCCTACCCGTTACCGTCTCAAAGTCACTCATTGAAGGTAAATCTAGTTCCTCAACTTCTGCGGCTTCTACTATGGCTTTACCTAGAGGATGTTCGGAAGAAGTTTCTAAAGCTGCTGCGATCGCCAGTGCTTCATCTCGATTCATACCGTCGGTATAAACTTTCTGTACTCCAAAGTGTCCTTCTGTTAGCGTTCCCGTTTTATCAAACGCCATAGTTTTAATATCTTTAGCTCTTTCTAAAGCATCGCGGTTGCGAACCAAAATGCCGTTTTTAGCAGCTAAGGCAGTGGAGTTGGCGATAACCAGGGGAATGGCTAAACCCAAAGCGTGGGGACAGGTAATAACCAGCACGGTTACAGCGCGATTAATAGCAAATACCAGATCGGATAAAGACAACCAGACTACAAAAGTTAGCGTACCAACAGCGATCGCAATTATTGTCAACCAATAGGCAATGCGATCGGCTAATGCTTGATAATTACTGCGGGAGTTTTGCGCTTCTTCTACCAAACGCATGATTTGGCTGAGGGTGGTTTCATCGCCAGTACGAGTAACCCTAACCTTCACCGAACCTGCATTGTTGACCGAACCCGCTACTACTTCATCTCCTTCTTGTTTGGGTATGGGACGAGATTCCCCAGTTAAAAAAGCTTCGTCTACTTCCGTCGCCCCCTCAATTACCTCTCCGTCATTGGGAATTTGTTCTCCAGGTCGAATTAGAATTATGTCTTCTGCTGTTACTTCACTAACGGGAATATCCTCAACTTTCCCATTACGCAACAGATGCGCTTGTGCGGGGACTAATTCTTTTAATGACTCCAAAGCTTGAGATGCTCCCTGTACCGATGCCATTTCTACCCAATGACCCAGCAGCATAATATCTACTAACGTTACCAGTTCCCAATAAAAAGGTTTTCCCCGCAGTCCTAGAGATACTGCCAGACTGTAGACAAAAGCTACCGTAATCGCCAAGGCAATTAGAGTCATCATCCCAATCTGACTGCGTAACTCGTGCCATGCACCTTTGAGAAATACCCAACCACCGTAGAAATAAATAATAATCCCCAGTACGGGACTTACCCAGTTTGAGCCAGGAAATTCTAGGGCTTGATAACTCAACCAGCTTTGCAACTGTGAGGAAAAATAAAGAACTGGCAGAGTTAAAATTAAACAAATAAAGAAACGACGTTTGAAGATTTCTGGATTATGCCCTGCGTGCTTGTCGTGTCCGCTATGACCGTTATGTCCGTGGTGTTCGTGCTGATGATGGTCGCGTTCTCGATGGTGTTCGTCATGTTGGTGGGTAGAATGATGTCGTTCGGTTTGGTTTGGTGGTGTCATTAGTTTATACCTTTAGGATGAAAACCTCATGCTACTAACTCAAGCGAGAACTTTAAAACAGTTAAACGAAAGGGAGATACTTCTCTGTAATTAGAGAATTGGCAAGCGATAAGTAGGAGAGCAATACGCCCCTTGCCCCAACCTATTTCTTCACTTTCGTCATCTCGTTTAACCGTCCGACGCTCCTCCAGCTTTAGGCAGCAACGCTGGTAATTTTTTGATATGCTTCTACTGCTTCGCGACAGGCTTTAGCACATTTAGCACAATGTTCGCTATCGTGACTTTCGCATTCTTTGGCACAGGCTTCACAAATTTCGGCACAGGCTTTAGTTGCTTGAACTACGAAATTAGACCCGCGCACCATGTAAGTGGCAATAGTGCGACACATCTCAGCGCAATCGAGGCAATAACGAACGCATTGTTTCATTTGTTCGCTGCCCATACAGGCTTCGGCACAGTGTTCGCATTCAACTGCACATTTCATTGCAGTATCGAAACTAGATTGATATTTTTCATGTACGAGAAGCATAATTAACTTTTTCCTTTTAACAAACGGTTGTTAATTAAAAACATATATTTATCTTTAAGTAAATGTTATCTATCTATAGTTGCAAAAGCAATTTATTAAGAAAAGTATTAATTTCACCCTCATTTCATATTTTTGTTATTTGAAGAAATCTAAAAAATAAATGTATCTATAACGACAAATTTCATGCTTATTTCATTTTTATAGATAATAATTACTAGTTTTAAAAATCGAGTTGCTTTCAGTTTATTGACTGCGTTTGAGTTAAAAATAACAAGCCATCAAAAAGTATAAATAAAACTTTTTGAATTACTTATCCGTTTTTAGAGAAAGGCATTCAGCACTCTGTCCGCGCTAACGGTCAATCCTAAAACTACTTACAAATCTGACTCAAAAAAGCTTAAAGCTTATGGCTTAGAGCTACAAGCCAGCTAATTTTAAACGTAGTCCATTCAACTGAAAACGGCTGTAAGTCTTCAGGAATGCTACTCATGAGATTTTTCTTTCTCTTCTCTTTCCCCGACAGCAATGTAGGCAAAGCCCAGCAATAACTCAATGAAGGCAATATTTTTCAAGTGTTTATAAACTGATTCCCAAGGGCGACGGTTTGCCATCGCTAAATTTCCGCCAAAGGGACGAATAAACAGGAAACTCAGCAGGGGTGCAAACGGCGAAAGCCAATTGTCTGGCTTCTTGAAATCTAAAATTACCCAGCGTTTTCCAGAAGACAGTGCCTGACAACCTCTTTGTATCGCTCGCTCGCTTTCAGGAACGAGGGTAATACCCAAAGTAGAGACAATGCCATCTATGCCGCTAGGAAATTCATAAGAGGCTGCATCACTCTGCACTAGCTCGATATTCGACCAACCGTTTTCTGTCACCCGTTGTTCTGCCTGGGCTAACATTGCCTCGCTTAAATCGACCCCAATGATTTTTCCCGCCGAACCAATGGCTTCTTCCAACAGTGGAAAATTCAACCCAGTACCACAGCAGAGATCGATAACCGTATCTCCAGGTTGTAAATTGAGAGAGGCGATCGCTCTAAAACGATAGTTCCAATAGCTAAAGGGACTAAATATTATGCCAAGTAAGTATTCGCCCAGAAGATCGTAATTACTGGCAATCTTTTGATAGATATTTGCTATTCGTTGATTTTCGTTATCATTGCAAGTATCTTGTTCTAAATTCATTTTCGACCTACTTCTGAGTTGTTATTGTGACTGCCGTGACCGCCATGCATGAATAGATGCATTAGCGGACAAGCTAATAATAGAAGCCAAGGCAAAACAGGAACTATATGCGCCCAATACGTCGTTACGAGAAAAAAAGTAGCTATAGCCAGAATGATTAATAAAGTAATACCACCAGGCGATCGCCAACGCCAGGCAGTTTTAGATTTGTGTTTCATTATCTTCTCTCCAACTATATTTTTTTGAGCTTCAATCGCATCTAATTAATATATTTAATATACAAAAAAAACTAATTTTGATTAAAAAACAAATTTTTTTTACAATATATCTATTTCACTTTTATTTCATAATTTTATGCTAAACAATATTTATTTTTATCTTATTGTTTTGTATTAAAAATACGATTCAAGTCTTCTATAACATTAATAAAACAGCTATTACTTAATTTGTTTAATAGTTTATATATAAATTTGAATTAATAAAAGTTTAAATTTGCTAGACAAGAAATCGAGTAATTAGACTGGATTAATTATTCATATCAACCGCTAAAGTAATCTTGTTAGATGTTTGAACTTTTAGCTGATTTAACAAAATGCTAAATTTGTTTCTTTTTATTTAATAATTAATCTTAACTCTTTGAGTTCTTCAGTAAATAGTATGCTTAACTAACAGTTAAAATGCCAAGTTAATAAAACTCTATCACGAAAGTTACCAAAGTTTCTAAATCCGTATGCCGCTCGTTTTATGAGCTTTAATTTATTGTTAATTCCTTCCACGACTCCATTAGTTACTCTCTGGTCAAAGTAAGCAATTATTTCTCCTATCCATCTAATAATTGTCTTTTGAGCTTCTGGATAATATGCTTGGGCTTCTTTTAACCAATCACTAATTTTCAGCAATCCAGTTAAACTATCTTGCTTTTGTTGCAAAATATCTCTAAATTTTTCTTTTAACTCGTGCATTTTTCCTAATGTTGGACAAACTATTTTAACTTCGTTTAGTTTCTCTTGTTGTTTCTCACTTAAATTATCTTCATTTTTGAGCAGAGCATATTTGCTTTTGCTTAGTCCCGATAAGATTCTCTGCTTCTTTTTCTTGGATTTCTCTTTTTTTACTTCTCGCTTTTGAGTTTTTCTTTGCTCATCTAACTCTTCATTGACTTGTTTCATTACATGAAATCTGTTTGCTACTACTTCGGCATTAGGCATTAACTTTCTAGCCAAGCTTTTGTAAGGCTTCCATAAGTCTATGCTCACATATTCAATTGACTGAAGCACTTCTGTTCCCCACGAAGTTAGAACGGACATGATTTTTTCTTGACTTCGCTCTTCTAAAATATCGACTACCTTGCTTTTCTCTAAATCTACCAATACCGCACAATAATTTCCCTGTCCTTTCACTAAGGCGATTTCGTCAATTCCTAATCTTTTTAACTTTGATGGCTTTTCTTGTTTTAGTTCTTGAGCTTTATCTTTAAGCATTGTTTCTATTTCTTCTGTCGAGACATCATTATTTTGAGCTACTGTTTTAATGTCATCTGCTAATACTTGTCTGATTATTTCTGTGGCTAATCTTGAAGTATATTTTCGTCTTTTCTGAACAAAGTTTAGTTCTTCACTAAACGGTTTTTGACAGAATCCACATTTGAACTGTCTTCGGTTTAGTTCCAGATATACTGGCTGACCACTAATTGATAAATCTTTGATTAAATATCGATGATTCTGGTGTATTCTTTGACTCTTATTTCCGCAGCGTGTGCAATTTGCTTCTTTACTTAGAACTTCCGTGTGTAAGATTAGTCCGACTTGGGGCAAAATTTTATATTTTGTGACTCGAACTGATTCGAGGTTTAACAATTCTGTTAACAGCTTGGTTTTCGATGAGGATGCCATTTTGTGTACCTATCAACTTAACTAACTGGGACTAAAGTAAGTTTATGTGATAAGTTATTGTGATTACAACCTATATATAACAAAGGTTTGACCTCGCTATGTTCTTTGTTAGATTCCTGTTTTTTTGGTTGTTAACTAATTATTTGGCATATTTATAACTGAAGAACCACTCTTTGTTATGACTAATATCATTCTGATTTCATAATCGTATGTCAGTATTTGGTATAGGAGGCTACCAAAATTAGCAAACGGGTTTAATTGATGTTCGAGAATTCACAATAAGAACACGGTAATAAATATTTCTCCAGCCTACTTGCTTGAGGTTAATTGTAATATGAGAATACTATTAGTTGAAGATGAACCAGATTTAGGTGCGGCGATCGAGCGAAATCTCCACCAAGAAGCCTATGTTGTCGATTGGGTTCGAGATGGTACGGAAGCAGAATGGTATTTACTAAGTAGAGGGCAAGAATATACAGTAGCTATTTTTGACTGGCTGTTACCTGGGCAGACGGGTATAGAACTCTGTCAGAAATTAAGAGATCGACATAATTCTCTACCGATATTGATGTTAACTGCTAAAGATAGCATCGAAGATCGAGTAGCGGGTTTAGATGCTGGCGCTGATGATTATCTGGTCAAACCTTTTGGC
The DNA here is from genome assembly GCF_000756305.1 of Myxosarcina sp. GI1. NCBI lineage: Bacteria > Bacillati > Cyanobacteriota > Cyanophyceae > Pleurocapsales > Pleurocapsaceae > Myxosarcina > Myxosarcina sp. GI1. The sequence continues at coordinate 1,767 of NZ_JRFE01000057.1, read as the reverse complement.
ACTAGCGAACTGTTAGCCCGATTGAGAGCTTTGCAGAGGAGATCGCTACCAATTCAGCCACAGCAGCTAAAAGTAGGCAATATGACCCTAGATTGTGGCACTCATGAAATTTATATCGATAAAGCTCCCAAAGAAGCGCAAAAGATTTTACTCACTAATAAAGAATTTCAGATTTTAGAGTATTTCCTGCGCCACCCAGATCGAATTATTACTCGCGATCTGATATTAGACCGATTGTGGGAGTTTGGTATCGAACCGACCAGTAATGTAGTAGCCGCACAAATGCGAAGGCTGCGACGCAAGTTAGAACAATATGGTTGCCAACTCCCGATCGAAACCATATATGGTATCGGATATCGCCTTAGCATTAAGGATGAATCAAAATAGTATTTTTCGCTCGACTCGCTGGCGATTGACTGTTTTCTACACTGGAATAATTAGCTTTCTGTTCTTGTCATGTAGTTTTGGAGTATGGCGGGCAATTGTCCACGCCCATCGCGTTACCTTAGAACGAGAACTAAAATCCGTTGCGGGAAACTTACACGACAATCTCGAATCGACTCTCAAACGATCGGGTGTCTTAGAGGTAGCGTCCCGTAGATATCTGCCCAATCTGTATCTTTATAAAAATTCTAACTGGATTTTAGCAGACCGAAGCGAGGGTCATACACTTAATCCCATCGGTCGGGGCGATTACTACGTTAGGCTTTTAGATGCCAGAGGAAAACCAGTTGCCCAGGCTGGGATCGAGCCAGAGCGTTTGCCTTTAGAAAAATCGACAGCAGACTGGGAACTAATTGAGGATAGTCGGGGCGATCGCTACCAGCAAATTTCTCTACCTCTCTCCTTACACGACCTTGACGGTAAAAATTCACTTTGGGGCTACATAGAGGTGGGGCGTTCCTGGCAAGAATTCGATAGCTATCTCACTTCGATAAGACTGACAATTTTATGGACAACGCCAATTATTATCCTGTTAGTAATCGCAGTCAGTTGGTATTTAGCTGGTTTGGCGATGCGACCACTGTATCAGTCCTACCGCCAAATCCAACAGTTTACCACCGATGCCGCTCACGAACTGCGGACTCCTCTAGCTGCCGTTCGCGCCACACTTGAATCTCTTACCAGAATGGCTCATTTTTCTGAGGCTGAAGCACGGGATATCCTTAAGGTTATCGAACGTCAAAATCTCAGATTATCGGAACTAGTAAGCGATCTATTATTTCTCTCTCGCCTCGACAGACAAATAAAACTAGGCGATCGCTATCCTTGCTCCTTACAAGACATTCTTGGCGATATCGAAGAAGAGCTTGCAGCATTAGCTCTGCAAACAGGAATAACGTTAAGTAGTAGCTTTGAGTTGACTACTCCGATAATAGTTATGGGCAATGAAGAACAGCTATATAGAATGGTGTTTAATCTGGTTGCCAATGCCATAAACTACACTCCTACTGGAGGTCGGGTAACGATTTTTCTTGGGTATAACAACCAGCACGCTCTAATTCGGATCGCAGACAATGGCATCGGTATTACTCCCGAACATCATGCTAAGATTTTCGATCGCTTCTATCGGGTTGGCGGCGATCGCTCTCGTCATTCTGGTGGCTCTGGATTGGGGTTGGCAATAGCCAAAGCGATCGCTCAATCCCATCGAGGTWGCATTYACGTTCAAAGCGAGTTAGATAAAGGTAGTACCTTTACAATTCAACTTCCTACGTACGGCTAGTAAATTCTATGTATTTCAAGCGCAGAGAAATTCTCTTTTGA